>NZ_JABUMQ010000552.1:0-3747 GCF_013336645.1 Myxococcus sp. CA039A
TTGTCCGACGTGGTGAAGGCTCCCCGCCCCCAGGGTGGCGAGTTCTTCGGTCTGTACCTCATGGACAAGAAGGTGGGCTGGCTCTTCACGGACCTGGTGGTGATGCCCGGTGAGCCGGCGCGGGTGAAGAGCATCAACCAGCTCGTATTCAAGGCGCTCGTCGGTACGCGCCTGTCGGAGCGCAACCACCGCGAGGAGCGCGTCTACGAGGCGAAGCCCGGCGGACGCCTGCTGTCCTTCAGCGTGGTGCAGCGAGGCGACGGTGGGGACCAGACGCTGGAGGGCACGGCCACGCCCGAGGGTGGCATGCGCGTGGTGCGCAAGCGTTTGGGCCACGCGGACGAGGTGCTGCCGGTGGCCGCGACGAAGGAGCGCGTCGAGGACGCGGACCAGGCGCGCGTGGCGCTGGCTCGTAAGGCGAAGGTGGACGGCTTCGTGCTGGATGGGATGGACCTGGAGACGTACGGGCTCACCACCACCATGGAGCCCGCCGAGCAGCGGACGGTGAACGGCGTGAAGGTGAAGCTGGGCAAGGCCAGCAGCATTTCGCAGAAGGAGAAGGTGCCGGTGGTCTCCTACGTCACCCAGCGCGGGGAGATGGTGCTGGTGGACTTTGGCCAGACGATGCAGGCGCGCAAAGAGACGGAGGCCGTCGCCAAGCGCATGGATTTGGTGGAGGTGTTTGGCCTCACCCGCGTGGTGCTGCCCAAGCCGCTGCCGGAGTCCGCGCGGGCGGTGCCTGGCAATGTGAAGCTGGTGGTGACGGGCCTGCCGGAGAAGTTCCGCGTGGGGACGTACCGGCAGAAGTTCGCCGCGCGGCCGGATGGGAGCGTGGAGGTGACGTTGCAGGCCGCCGCGCCCTCGACGGCGGCGCGCAAGCCGCGACCGGTGGCGGACCCGGATGGGGGGGAGAACCTCAAGTCCAACCTCATCGTGGAGAGCGATGCCCCGGCCATCCGCGAGCAGTCGAAGAAGATTATCGGTGACGAGAAGGACGCGTACCGCGCGGCGCAGAAGGTGAACACGTGGGTGGCCACGCATCTGGAGAAGGACTACGGGGCCAGCGCGGACCGGGCCACGGATGTGCTGCGCCAGAAGCGTGGGGACTGCACGGAGCACTCGCTGTTGTCCGTGGCGCTGCTGCGCGCGGCGGGCATCCCCGCTCGGCGCGTGGATGGGGTCATCTACATGGTGAACCAGGACGGCGTGCCCGCGCTCTACTGGCACGAGTGGGTGGAGGCGTTCGTGGGTGAGTGGACGCAGTTGGACCCGACGTTCAACCAGCCCGTCGCGGACGCCACGCACTTCGCCTTCGGCTACGAGGGGAACGCCGAAATCACGCCCCTCATCGGCACGCTGAAGGTGACCGAGGTCAAGTAGTCCTGGCTCGCGGAAGCACGCGGGCCTCACCGGCCCGCGCCCGCCGAGACAGAGCGGGCCACCTTACGAGGTGAAGCGCTGGACCCGCCCATTCAGAGCGCGGGCCTCACGTTCCGCGCTCGCCGCTTACGTTCCCGGGGGAGTCTCCGTCAGGCGCTCAGCCAGCTCCTTCGCGTCCGTACGGGGCCGCTCGCAAGCAAAGCCCCGGCACAAGTACGCGGCGCCCTGCCCGCCCACCGGCTCGCGCCCCTCGAACAACTCCTTGAGCAGCGCGGGCGCGGGCTTGCCCGCCTCCTTCCAGCCGAAGGCGAACGTCGGCGCATAGACATGGTTCGCCGCGCTCAAGAGCGGCGCCACCGCGTCGCGCGCCCCAGCAAACGTCACGCCCGCCGCGCCGTCCAAGAGCGAGTCCGCCGCGAGCCCCAGGTAGCCGTAGCCCATCGCATTGGCCACCAGTCCCTCGCGCATCTTCCCCACGTACTTCGCCGGAAGCTCCAGGTGCCGCTCGTTCCCCGTGAGCGCGGCCAGCGCCACCTGCGCCTCCGTCAGCGTGGATGCCCCGGACGGAAACGCGTTGTCGAACAGGCCATAGGTCGCCACCACCAGGTCCTTCTGGCCACGTGGCGCGGTGAAGTACGCCCGCTTCGCCTCATCCCAGAACAGCTCCACCGCGCGCTTCACCAGCGCCTCGGCGGCCTCCAGGTACTTCACGTCGAACGTGGCCTGATAGAGCGCGGTGAGCCCCGAGGCCAGGTCCCCATAGTCCTCGAGGAAGCCATCGATGCGCGCCTGCCCCTCCTGGTACGAGCGCGCCAGCCGCGTCCCGTCCCACATCTTCGCCAGCACGAAGTCCGCGGCGGACACCGCGAGCTTCGTCCAGTCCGGACGCTCGAAGACACGCGCGGCCAGCGCCAGCCCGCGAATCATCAACCCGTTCCAGCCCGCCAGCAGCTTGTCATCCCGGCCCGGCTTCACCCGCTTCTCGCGCGCCTCGAACAACACCCGGCGCGCCTCCGCCAGCTCGCGCTCGACCTCCTCCACCGGCAGGCCCCGCTCGCGCGCCAGCAACTCCGCCGGCACCACGACCTCCAGCACCGTGGCCCCGTGCTCGAAGTTGCCCTGGGACGTGACGCGGAAGTGACGCGTCACCAGCTCCGCGCGCGCCGGAGGCAGCACCGCCTGAAGCTCCTCCGGACGCCACACGAAGAACTTCCCCTCCTCGCCCTCGCTGTCCGCGTCCTGCGCGGCGTAGAAGGCGCCGCCCGCGTCGGTCATCTCGCGGCGCACGTACTCCACCGTCTCCTCCACCACCTTGCGCCACAGCGGCCGAGGCTCCACCTGCTGCGCCTCCGCGTACAGGTGCACGAGCTGCGCGTTGTCGTAGAGCATCTTCTCGAAGTGCGGCACCAACCACCGCGCGTCCACCGAGTAGCGATGGAAGCCGCCACCGAGCTGGTCATAGATGCCCCCCAGCGCCATGCGCTCCAGCGTGAGGAACACCGCGTCCCGCAGCGGCGCGCCGCCCCCACGCCTCCAGGCGCGCAGCAGCAGGGAGAAGTTCATCGGGTTGGGGAACTTGGGCGCGCCGCCGAAGCCGCCATGCACCAGGTCCACCTGCTGCACCATGCGCTTGCCCATCGCCACCACGTCCGCCGCCGTCAACACTCCGGGCGCCGCATCAAGTCCGTACGCGGCCAGCTCGCCCAACCCCTCCTCGAACTGCTCCGCCTGCCGCTTCACTTCCTCGCGCTTGTTCTCCCACGTGTCCCGCAGTGCCATCAGCAGCCGGGGGAAGCCGGGGCGCCCGTAGCGGTCCTCGGGCGGGAAGTAGGTGCCTCCGTAGAAGGGCTTCAGGTCCGGCGTGAGGAACACCGTCAGCGGCCAGCCCCCACCCTGCCCCAACAGCTGCACCACGCCCTGGTAGATCTGGTCCAGGTCCGGCCGCTCCTCGCGGTCCACTTTGATGTTGATGAAGCCCTCGTTCATCAGCCGCGCCGTCTCGGGCGACTCGAAGGACTCGTGCGCCATCACGTGACACCAATGGCACGCGGAGTAGCCCACGGAGAGCAGGATGGGCTTGTCCTCCGCCCGCGCTCGCGCGAGCGCCTCGTCCCCCCAGGCAAACCAGTCCACGGGATTGCCGGCATGCTGGCGCAGGTACGGCGACGGCTCCTGGGCCAGACGGTTGGAGGAACCTGACGACGGAGGGTGGGAGGACATGCGGACTCCAAGCAAGGGACGGCCACGGCACGGCATACGGAGCCCGGGAAAACACGGCAAGCCCCAAGGGCACAACCCTCCACTGGAGAACGGGAGCGAGGTACGCTGGGCCCAAGACGTGAGCATGGTTTCCCCCGCCCCCGCCCC
>NZ_JABUMQ010000553.1:0-3720 GCF_013336645.1 Myxococcus sp. CA039A
CCCGGGGCCCGCGAAGCTCACCCACGCGAACTGGCGGTGCGTGAGCTGGTCCGTGCCCTGCGCGGTTCCACCCATCCCGTGCAGGGAGATGCTCGCGGTGGAGCCGAAGTGGCGGAACGCCCACGCGTGGCCCAGCTCGTGGAGGAGCACCGAGGCGAACACCACCGCGACCCACAGTGCCAGGTGGGCCAGCCCGGAGGCGAAGCTCCAGCCCGTCGCCACGGTCGTGAGGAAGAAGAGCGGATGGACGCGGACGGGAAACCCGGACACGTGGAAGTGGGGCTTCATGCGTCCGGGATGCTAACCGGCGTTTCGAGCGGACGCCCGGTGAAGGCCCGGTGCTCCGCTTCGCACCGGATGTGAAGTGTCCGCCAGGCCAACCCACGCACCACACCTCGTGGGAAGCCTCGGCCCGAGGGCCCGACGTGACGTGCCGTGGGGGGCAAGGTCTCGCGAAGCAGGAGAAGTGCGCTAGAGTCGCGGCTCTTTCCCGCTCCCCGCCGCGCCTTGGCGTGGCCTTCCGGGTGTGTCCTTGTCCAGCACGAACACGCGTCTGAACCCCACACCTGAGCCCGGCACGTCCCCCGGCACGTCTCCTGGCGGCACGCTGTCGCCCGCCGATAGGACGGGCTCTCGGGAAATCACCGGCACTCGCGAGTCCACCGCCACGCGGCTGACGTCCAACGTGGGCCTGCCCCACGTCGAGGCGACGGGCACGCTCATCGCTCCGCTGGAGGCCGGGGAGCTGCCCAATGTAGCGGCCATCCGGGGCCTCCGGTTGGACCAGATCCTCCTGCTCACCACCACCGCGCTGGTGGTGGTCATCGTCGGCATGGTGGCGGCGCTGTCCGTTGCCTCCACGCAGTCCCAGTTCGAGGAGACCGCGCGCCGCTCCACCGAGCGCATCCAGGAGCAGGCCCGCGAGCTGGGACAGACGGTGGGCAGGACGCTGGCGCTGACCTCCGTCACCAACCTGCGCGACAACAACTACGACTTCCTGCAGGGCGTGGCCGGTTCCATGGTCGGGGCCAACCCCAACATCCTCCGCGTGCAGATCATCGACCCGGAGGGCGTGGTGATGGCGGACAGCGAGCCGAAGGCCGCCGATGCGCCCGACAAGCCCGCCGCCGATGGCGCTGCCGATGATGCGCCCGCCAAGCGAGTCGTCGAGCAGCGACTGGTACAGGCGTTCTTCCAGAACCAGGCGGTGTACGAGATTCATGAGCCCATCAACTACGGCTCCAGCAGCGGCATGGGGTTGGTGGTCATCAGCTACTCGCTGCGTGCCCTCCAGAATCAGCTGGGGGAGCTGGAGCGTGACAAGCGCGCCACCATGGAGACCAACACCTGGCGCATGCTCGCCCTGGGGGTGGGTTTCGTGGTGCTGGCGGGCGTGGTCGCCGCGTTCCAGAGCCGCAGGATTACCCGTCCGCTGGGCGTGCTCACCCACAAGGTGATGCAACTGGCCGCCGGAGACCTGGGTGCGCGCACCCAGTCCGCCACCGGCGCTGGCCGCGAGGTGAAGACGCTGGGCGTGGTGTTCAACCACATGGCCGAGCGCATCAAGGTGCTGCTGGACGACGTGCGCGCCAAGGCCCAGCTCGAGCGCGAGGTGTCCCTTGCCCGCACGGTGCAGGAGACGCTGCTGCCCGGACGAGATGCCGTGCAGGTGGGGCCGCTGCGCATCGCCGGCCTCGTCGTCACCGCCGACGCGTGTGGTGGCGACTGGTGGTTCCGCGCGGTGCTGGACGAGCAGCGGGTGGTCATCGGCATCGGCGACGTGACGGGCCACGGCCTGTCCACCTCGCTGGTCGCCACGAGCGCCACCAGCGGCTTCGCCTCCGCGATGACGCTGCGCGAGCCCACCGAGGTCAACGCGCAGATGCTCATCACCGCGCTGAACGTGACGCTGGCCAACGTGGGCCGCGGCGAGCACCAGATGTCCAGCGCCCTGGCCGTCATCGACGTGTCCAACGGCCTGGTGGACTACGCGGCGGGCGCGCACCCCAGCCCGCTCGTCTTCAACAAGCACAGCGGGCAGGTGGCCTCGCTGCCCGCGCGCGGGCCGCTGCTCGGCGCGTCCGTGACGTCGCAGTTCTCGTCCCGCCAGGCGCAGCTGCGGCCAGGGGACATCATCGTCTGGTACACCGACGGCATCACCGAAGCGCGGGACGGGGCGGGGCGCATGTACGGCACCCAGCGTCTGGCCGCGGCGGTGCAAGCCCATGCCCACCTGTCCGCGGAGGCGCTGCGTGATGCGCTGCTCGCGGACGCCCGCGCGCACAGCGCCGGCCAGCCCCAGCGCGATGACATCACCGTCGTCGTGGCCGAGTACAGCCCCGCCTGACCCCTGGACGACACCCGCATGCGCCGCACACCCCACACCCCCATGCGACGCCTCGTCCCGGCGCTCGCCCTGCTGGCCTCGCTGGCCGGCCCTCCCGCCCTGGCTCAGTACCGCCCTCCACCC
Source organism: Myxococcus sp. CA039A (assembly GCF_013336645.1). Taxonomy (NCBI): domain Bacteria; kingdom Pseudomonadati; phylum Myxococcota; class Myxococcia; order Myxococcales; family Myxococcaceae; genus Myxococcus; species Myxococcus sp. CA039A. The sequence continues at coordinate 2,471 of NZ_JABUMQ010000553.1, forward strand.
ATGTCCGAGTCGCAGCGGCTGGTGAAGGACGGCGAGACGGCCCAGGTGTCCGCCAGCGCCGCGAGCGCCTCCGGTGACAAGAAGGAAGCGGACGAGAAATACCGCAAGGCCCTGGCCCTCTTCGAGCAGGCCCTGGCCGCCGAGCCGGGCTCCGTCGCCGCCGCCGCGGGCGTGGGCTCCGCCGCCAATGCGCTCCAGGACTGGGCGCGCACCGTGGACCGGGTCAAGCCCGTGCAGGCGGCGAATGCGTCCGAGCTGTCCCTGGCGTACCCGCTGGGCGTGGCCCTCTTCAAGCTGCGCCGCTTCCCGGAGGCGGTACCTCTCTTGGAGCAGGTGGCCGGCGCGGACCAGGCCGAGCACCTCATCGTCCACTACTACCTGGCCAGCTACTACCTCTTCGCTCAGCAGGGCGACGCGGCGGTGACCCGGTTGCAGAAGTATCTGACGCTGCGTCCCGCGAAGCTGGCGGGCAACGACTTCCAGGTCCATGAGTTGCTGGGGCGCGCGCATGTGCTGCGCCGGGACGGGGTGGCCGCTCGCGCGTCCTTCACCCAGGCGCAGGCGGGCCGGCCGGAGTCGCCCACCGTGCAGCAGGGGCTGGCCAGCGTGCTGGAGCTGGAAGGAAAGTTGGGCGAGGCGCGGACGTTGCTCGAAGGGGTCACCACGCGCTTCCCGCAGGTGGCCGAGCCGAAGGAGAAGCTGGCCCGGCTGTACCTCGCCTCGGGCGAGGTGCCGCGCGCGGAGGCGCAGGCGGTGGCCATGGTGAAGCTGGGGGCGTCGCCCTCCGCGTACCTGCTGCTCGGTGACGTGCGCCTGGCGCAGAAGCAGGCCCCCGCCGCCGAGGAGGCGTACCGCAAGGTGCTGGAGCTGCAGCCCGGACTGGTGCTGGGACAGATGGCGGTCGGCAAGGCGCTCCAGGCGCAGGGCCGGCACGAGGAGGCCATCCAGTTCCTGGAGGCCGCGGTGCGCTCGGGCGCGAGCAGCGTGGAGTTGTGGGCGTCGCTCGGCTCCGTCAACCGTCGCGCCGGCCGCTTCCAGCGCGCGGTGGAGGTGCACCGGCGCGTCGTGGAGATGGTGCCGAGGCAGGCCTTGGGCTGGATGCTCCTGGGCGCGGACCACTTCGCCACCGGCCAGTGGGACCAGGCCATCGAGGACTACGGCAACGCGCTCCAGGTGGAGCCCACGCACGCCGGGGCGAAGCAGTGGCTGGCCCGCGCGCTCGCGCACCGTGCCCGGGACAGGGGCGGGGC
>NZ_JABUMQ010000554.1:0-3706 GCF_013336645.1 Myxococcus sp. CA039A
GCCCTCCCCCGCCCTGAGGCGCGGCGACTACTTCTTCTTGGGGTCTTTCGGCGGGTCGGTCGTCACGTCCAGGCCGCCCTTCTTCGTCTCGTAGTTGTTGCCCGGGCCGTGCTTCGCGTCGGGCAGAATCACCTGGAACGGGTACTTGTCCGGCGCGCACGTCAGCGTCACGCTGTTCGTGCTGTTGGAAGAAGCCAGGGTGCTGTTGTTCAGGAAGAACGGGCCGGGATTCACGAGGCACGTCCCGTCGGGGAACTTCACCTCGGCGGACACGACTCCATCCAGGGTGAACGTCACCGTGTCGCCGTGACGGACGCGGGGCTCTTCCGGGGTGGGTCCTGTTGGCTGAATCCTGATGACGATATTGTCCATGGGCCGTGGCTCCTTCTGGGGGTTGGACTGACTGACTGTCTGTGGCAACAGATTGCAGGCACCGTACCAACACGCGCCGACATGCGGCTCACTCGGAAGCACCGTCCGAGCCTGCGGTGCCGGGGAGCGATGGACGCGTCAACGACGTGTCATCCCCAGCAGCTGACGCGTCCACTCAGGCGTCCGACAGGCCCAGCTCGCGAACGCGGCGTTGCAGGGCGCGGCGGGAGACCTCCAGCCGCTGCACCATCTTGTCCAAATCCCCCTCGCACTCCTGGAAGCAGCGGGTGATTTCCTCCGGGCTCAAGTCCCGGGCGGTGCGGATGAGCGAGCTCTTGTCGATGAGGACGTAGACGGAGGGGCGCGGAATGCCGAGGAAGTCCGCGGTGGCCTTCAAGTCCCAGGAGCACGCGCGCAGGGCCTCCAGCAGCTCGTCCTCCCCGACCTCGGACGGCTTGCGCCGGGAGGACTTCGCGTCGGCGGCGTCGGGCTGGCCCGAGGTGGGCGCGGTCAGCACCTTGCCCGGCACGGGCAGCGACTCCGCATCCAGCGTCTGCTCCAGCCGCGAGTCCACGCGCAGGCCCGGCAGGCCCCGGCTGCCGATGATGAGCTGCCGGGTGATGTTGCGCAGCTGCCGGACGTTGCCGGGCCACGCGTAGCGCACCAGCCGGACGGCGACGGCCGCCGGCAGCCAGGGCTGCGCGCGCGGGTCGGTGGAAGCCAGCCGCCACGTCTCGCCCGTCGTCTCCAGCTCCTGGCGCGCGAAGTGGAGGAACAACAGGCCAATGTCCTCGCGCCGCTCGCGCAGCGGGGGCACCCGCAGCTCGAAGCCCGCCAGCCGGTGCAGGAGCGGCGCCTTGAACAGGCGCTCCTCGATGCGCGCCTCGAGATTCGAATCCGTGGCGGCGACGAGCCGCACGTCCACGGGCACCGGCGTGTGGCCGCCCACCGGATACACCTCGCCTGTCTCCAGCACGCGCAAGAGCGCCGCCTGCACCTCGGCGGGCGCTTCCCCCACCTCATCCAGGAACAGGGTGCCGCCGTGCGCGGCGCGGAAGAAGCCCTCGCGATCTCTACTGGCGCCCGTGTACGCGCCGCGCTGCGCGCCGAACAGCTCCGCGGCCACCAGCTCCTTGGAGAGCGCGCCCAGGTTGACGCTGACGAAGGGCCCCGAGCGACGCGGGCCCTGCTCGTGGATGGCGCGCGCCACCAGCTCCTTGCCCGTGCCCGTCTCGCCCCGGATGAGCACCGGCACCTGGAGGTCCGCCACCCGCAGGATGTCCTCGCGAAGCTGCCGGATGCCCTCGCCCTGCCCCACCAGCCCCAGGTCCTTGTGGGAGACCACGTCCCCACCCGAGGAGGCCAGGTGCAGCAGCAGCACCACGCGCTCGGCCAGCACCAGCGGCACGCCGGCGACCAGCTCCTCGTGGGTGAACTCCCGGCCTCCGGCGACGGACTCCCCGGCCACGCAGACCTGGGTGCCATCCTCCGGCACCAGCAGGCGCAGGCCGCCATGGGAGCCCGGCTCGAACAGCACCGGCGTCCGGCTGAGAAAGGGGTCTCCCAGGGGCAGCGCCAGCAGTCCTCCCGGGCGGGAGAAGTCCGGCGCGTTGCGCGACAGCGCCGCCGTCCGGCCCACGCTGGCGAGCACCTCCAGCAACAGCCGCTCACCGATGCGCTGGGGATGGGGATGCGACACGACCGTCAAGGCCGGCACACTCCGCGGGGCCTGCGCGGACTTGCCCTTCGTATGGACGGCGGTCGTCGACATGTCGGCGGCGAGCTTTTGCTGCATGGGCTGGTTCGATTTCCAGGTGCTTCCAACCTATCAGCGTACACCGGCCCGGCGCGGGGAGATCGGCCGAGGCGACTCAACCGTCAGCGAAGCTACGCTCACGGGAGCAGGCCCTCGCCAGCTCGCCAGCCAGCGGCCTCACGTGTGGGCCGCTGACGTCATCGCTCCCCATCACCTCATTCCAGGGAGGCTGAAAGGGACGCGGCCCTGAGAGGCCCCCCACGCGGTGGAGATTGTCCACCGCGTGCGGGGGCTGTGGGTCTCAGGCCGTCGGGCCCGTCGTGTCCGACGGGGGAGGCGCCGCGGGGCTGGCGCTCTCTTCGGGCGTGGTGCCCGTGGCGGTCGCCGCGGGCTTCTCAGAAGAGGCCGGGGAGGGGGTCGACGGCCGCTTGGGGCCGGCCGCGGCGCGGGCCTGCTCACGGGCACGCTGGGCGATCTTCGGCGTGGGCGCGAGAATCATGAACATCAAGCGCCCTTCCATGCGCGGGGCCTGCTCCACCACCGCGACGTCCTTCAGGTCCTTCGCCACGTCGTCGAGGATGGCGGTGCCCTGCTCCTTGTGCGTGATTTCACGCCCGCGGAACTGGATGACCACCTTCGCCTTGTTGCCATCTTCGATGAAGCCGCGGGTGTTGCGGACCTTGAACTCGTAGTCGTGGTCCTCCGTCTTGGGACGGAGCTTCACTTCCTTGAGGTGGACGATGAGCTGGGCGCGCTTGGCTTCCGCGGCCTTCTTCTTCTCCTCGTACTTGAACTTGCCGTAGTCCATGATCTTGCAGACTGGCGGCTGAGCCATCGGACTGACCTCGACCAGGTCGAGCCCTTCCGAGCGGGCCTTGTCGAGCGCGGCCTCGAGCGGCATGACTCCGAGCTGTGAGCCATCGGAGCCGACCACCCGGACTTCACGGGCGCGGATGCGGCGATTGGTTCTCTGGTCGCGGCTCCCGCCGCGGCTGCCTCTTTGATCACGAAGAATGTGACGCTCCTGCGAAAGGGTGGAAGGACCTGCTGCCCCAAGGGTGGGCAGGTCACTGAGTTACGGCATGGGGTGGGTCGATGCGTACGGCGGGCGGCCCGCCCCTCTGACACTCGCGCACGGTGCGGCCTCTCCGTGCGACACTTCGAATCTAATCGCCCCCTTGCCCCGTGAGAAAGGGAGCAAGCGGGAAGACACGTCCCAGGGGCGAGGACTAGCCCACCGGCGGACATAACACCAGGGCCCCTTCCTTGCCCCGGAATCCCACCCTGGGTCAGCCATTGGACGAAGCGCGGCGGGCCCGCCACGCGTCCCGGCCCTGGCCCCAGAGTTCCACGAGGGAGCTCTCCATGGGGGCGGGGAGCTTGCCGGGGCCGCGCAGGCTCGAGCCCAGGCGGCGGGCCACCTGCTGGGAGCCGGTGTTGTCCGGGGCGATGGAGTGGATGATGTCCGTCCAGCCCAGGTGGTCGAAGGCCCAGTCCATGGCGGCCGAGGCGGCCTCGGTGGCGTAGCCCCTGCCCCAGGTCTCCCGCAGCAGGGCCCAGCCGACCTCCGTGCCCGGC
>NZ_JABUMQ010000555.1:0-3669 GCF_013336645.1 Myxococcus sp. CA039A
GCCCCTGGACGTTGGCACCCCAGCCCCACACGGTGCCATCCGCCTTCAAGGCCAGGACACTCTCGGCTCCCACCGACAGCGCCACCACCCCCGTGAGCCCTGGCACCCGCGCCGGAGCGAGCCGCGCCGTGAAGCTCCCATCCCCCAGCTGCCCCTTCGCGTTGCTTCCCCAGGCCCACACCGTGCCATCCGCCTTCAACGCCAGCGAATGACAGACACCCGCCCCCAGCGAAACCACGTCCGTCAGCCCCAGCACCTGCTCTGGCGCGAAGACCAGCCGGCCCAGGTCCTCGACGTCCTCGCACGTGTCCTGGCGGCCCCAGGTCCAGACCGTTCCATCCGCCTTCAACGCCAGCGAGTGCTCGACGCCCGCCGAGAGCGCCACGACGCCTTCCAGGCCCAGCGCCTTGACGGGCGCCGTCCGGGACAGGAACCGGGGATTGCCGTCCCCGAGCTGCCCCATCTCGTTGTCTCCCCACGCCCAGACGGAGCCGTCCACACTCAAGGCCAGCGAATGATAGGCCCCCACCGCCACGGCCGACGCGGTGAGCGTGGTGCCCACCTTCACGGGCAGGGCCCGGTTGACGTTCGTCCCATCCCCCAGCGCTCCCCAGCTGTTCGAGCCCCAGCTCCACACCGAGCCGTTCTCCTTGAGCGCCACCGAGTGGTAGGCCCCCGCGGCCACGGCCGCCATCAGCGTCAGCGTGGGGACCTGGACGGGCAGCCAGCGAGTCTGCGTCGTGCCATCCCCGAGCTGGGACTGGTCATTCGAGCCCCAGGCCCACGCGGTGCCATCCGCCTTGAGCGCCAGGGAATGGCGCCCTCCCGAGGAGGCCTCCACGCGCTCCAGCAACCCCCGCGTCAGCGCGGGCGCCAGCTTCATCAGATAGGTCCCATCCCCCACCTGTCCGTCGGAGTTGGAGCCCCAGGCCCATACCTCGCCCGTGGCCACCACCGCCACCGAGTGCTGCCCACCTCCCGCCGACACGCCCTTGACCTGCGTGAGCCCGGGCACCTGGAACGGTGACAGTCTTTGCGTCTGCGTTCCGTCTCCCAGCTGCGCTCTCAGGTTGCTGCCCCACGCCCACACCGTTCCATCCCCCTTCAGCGCCACCGTGTGCTGGCCTCCACCCACCACCGCGGCGACACCCGTCAGCCCTGGCACCTGCGTGGGGACCAGGCTCGCCGCCGAGGTGCCCAGCCCCAGCTGTCCCTCGTCATTCCTCCCCCAGCTCCACACCGTGCCATCCGTCTTCAACAGCACCGAGTGAGAGCCACCGCCGGTCACCGCCGTCACGCCCGTCATCCCTGGGAGGACGGCGGGCAGCAAGCGGCCTGTCAGGGTTCCCGTGCCGAGCTGACCATCCGCGTTTCCGCCCCACGTCCACACCCGGCCGTCCGCCGTCAGCGCCATTGAATGAGCATTGCCCGCCGCGATGGACACCACGCCCGTCAGGCCCTGCACCTGCACAGGTGAGGTCTTTCGCACCGTCGTCCCATCTCCCAACTGCCCTGTCGCGTTGTTGCCCCAGGCCCACACCGTCCCGTCCGCCTTCAGGACCACGGAGTGGGAGAAGCCGGCGGCGATGCCCACCACGTTCGTCAGGTTCGGCAGGGCCGCGGGCACCGAGCGAGAGACGAGGCTGCCATCCCCGAGCTGGCCGCTGCTGTTGTAGCCCCAGGACCACACCGTCCCGTCCGACTTCAACGCCAGCGAATGCAGCTCCCCGGCGCCAATGGCCCTGATGCTGAACAGACGCCACACGCGCGTGGGCGCAGGACGAGGGCGGGTGGTGCCATTGCCCAATTGTCCAAAGGCATTTCCGCCCCAGGACCACACCGTCCCATCCGAGCGCAGCGCCAACGTGTGGTGCCGCCCCGCCATCACCGTGCCCTGGCGCGAGGCGCCCTCAGCGGCACGGATGGTGCCGAGTTCGGAATTTTCGAATGCACCCGGCTCACCACAACTCGCCAGCCACATCACGCACAACAGCCAGCACACCGGGATTCCAGACACACGTCTCGCGACACGCTCCATGGGACACCCCTTTTCAGACAGCCCGACGACGAGAACTTCCAAACAGGACCCGCGCGAAGCAGGGGCGCGGTCGGGAGGGTGCTCGCAGCAGCACGAGGCCCTCCCGGACTTCGTGCTGCCTTTGCCGCGCTACCAGACCCTCACGGGTGACACTCGAACAGGAGACAGGCCCGTGCCAAGCTGCCCCGAAGTGCTGTCACCCCAGGACCACTCGCCCCGGTCTCCTTGAATCGCATGCGCATGAGCGGCGCCCGCGGCGACGGACAGCGCCGAGAGGCCGGGAACATTCACGGGCACCAGCCTCTGCGTGACGGTGCTCCCATCCCCCAGCTGCCCCAGGTGATTGCGCCCCCACGCCCACACCGTCCCGTCCGAGCGCAACGCCAGCGTGTGATTGCGCCCCGCCAGCACCGTGCCCTGACGCGCGACACCTTCCGCCGCGCGCGCGGACGCGAGCTCCGCCGCCTTGCCACTGGCGCCGCGCTCGGTGCACCCCACCAGCACCAGCGCGCACAGCAACCCGCCCCACGCCAGGATGCCGGACACACTTCTCCCACCGCATTGCATGAGTCCCCCTGCTCCAGACGAGTCTTGCAATCCCTGTCACGAGCCCCGGCGCGCCTCCGAAGCCCGACTCCCGCGGCGAATCACCACACACGCACGGGCGTGGCGCTGTCGACGAAGGTCCCCGTGCCCAACTGCCCGCTCTGGTTGAGACCCCAGGTCCAGACCGAGCCATCCCCCTTCACCACCGCCACGTGATGCAGCCCGGCCGACAGGGACACCGCCCCCGTGAAGCCCGTCAGCGGAGCGGGCACCGAACGCGTGATGAACGTGCCGTCCCCCAGTTGCCCAGAGCCATTGAAGCCCCAGGACTCCACCGTCCCGTTCGACTTCAGCACGAAGGAGTCCGCGAAGCCGGCGGAGAGGCGTATCCCTTCCGTGAGCCCCTGGACCTGGATGGGCGAGAGCCGGTTGACCTGGGTGCCGTCTCCGAGCTGGCCGTCGGAGTTCTCACCCCAGGTCCACATCGTGCCGTCCGCCTTCAGCGCCGCGGAATGAGTCAGCCCCGAGGAGAAGTCCATCACCTCCGTCAGTCCCAGCACCCGCACCGGGAGCGGGGCATCATCCAGCGTCCCGTCGCCGATATTGCCGTGTGGATTGGTGCCCCACGCCCACAGCGTGCCGTCCGCCTTCAATGCGAAGAAGTTGTAGCCGCCCCCCGACACCGCGATGACTCCCGTGAGGCCCGAGACTTGCGTCGGAGCGAGCACGAAGCTCGACGGGGGCGCACCCGGGAACCACAGGGGATTGATGGACCACGCCCACACCGTGCCGTCGTCCTTCAGCGCCACGGAGTGGTGCATCCCCGCCCCCACCATCACCACGTTGGAGAGGCTGGTGATGCGCGTGGGCGTCCGCAGGCCGTCGCGAGCCGCCGGCCCACCGGGGCCCTCGAAGGTTCCTCCCCACGTCCACACCGAACCCTCTAGCGTGAGCGCCACCGTGTGGTCCCGGCCAGACGCCACCGCCAGCACCTCCGACAGTCCTGGCACCTGCCCGGGCGTCGCACGGCCCGGCCGGCCCGCCGCCCCGAGCTGCCCCAGGTAGTTCTCCCCCCAGGCCCACAC
>NZ_JABUMQ010000556.1:0-3658 GCF_013336645.1 Myxococcus sp. CA039A
GGGCTGGGGGTACGTGGGGTACCCCGCGTAGTCCTTGTAGGTGAGCTGGATTCCCGCGGCGTCGAAGTCCTCCTGTCGAAGGTAGTCGCGAGCCGCGGGGCCCGAAACATAGTGCGTGGCGCCCGCGTGCCGCAGCAGGTCGAGGATCCGCTCCCGCTTCGCGCCGGTGAGCGTCCATTCGCGCGAGTCGCGAAAGCGCACCTGGATGCCCAGACACTCCTCGGCGATTCGGCGCACCAGGAACTGGTTCAGCTCCGACAGGTGCGTCCACGTCCGCTCCAGGTACACCTCACGCAAGAGTGGCGCATAGCGCTCGAAGTGGGGCGCGCGGCCGTACTGGTGTCGCAGCGTCTCCCAATGCTTGCGCGCCCATGTGCCCTCTTCGATTCGCACGTCGCAGATGAGCCGATCCGTGCTGGAGCCCACCGGCACCGTGAGCCACACCGGCCCCTGGGCCGTCTTCACGCGATTGCGGTTGCGCCAGTCGCGGTGCGTGTACTGCACGTCATCGTAGAAGATGAACGTGTCCACATCGTGGATGATGTCGAAGTAGCCCTTCCAGGGCAGGTAGTTGGATTGGATGATGGCGACGGAGTGCCGGGCCGCTAGCACCGAAAGTCCCTCACGGCGGAGAGCACCGTGGACTGCTCCGCTTCCGTCATCGTGCTGTAGAACGGCAGCCGCACCAGCCGGTCGCTGACGTCCTCCGTCACCGGACAGGCGCCCACCTCTCCGCCAAACTTCCGGCCCATCTCCGAGCTGTGCAGCGGCAGGTAGTGGAACACGGCGTTGATGCCCTGCTGACGCAGCTGCTGGATGAAGCGCGTGCGGGCCTCCAGCGACGGCATCAGCAGGTAATACATGTGATAGGCCTGCTCGCAGTGCGCGGGCACGTGGGGCTGGGCCACGCCCTGGGCGGTCGCCCAGGCGGAGAGTTCCCGGTGGTACGTGTCCCAGAGCGCCCGGCGCCGCGCCTGGATGCGCTCATGCTCGCGCAGCTGCCCGTAGAGGAAGGCCGCCAGCAAGTCCGACATGACGTAGCTGGAGCCGATGTCCACCCACGTGTACTTGTCCACCATTCCGCGGAAGAAGCGGCTGCGGTTGGTGCCCTTCTCGCGGATGATTTCCGCCCGCTCGGCATGGTGCGCGTCGTTGATGAGCAGCGCCCCCCCTTCTCCACAGCTCACGTTCTTCGTCTCGTGGAAGCTGAGCGTGGAGAAGGTCCCGAAGGTGCCCAGGGCCCGTCCCCGGTAGTGGCCAAAGAGGCCATGCGCGTTGTCCTCCACCACGGCCACGCCTCGGCGCGTGGCGATGTCCATGATGGCGTCCATCTCACAGCCCACGCCCGCGTAGTGGACGGGGACGATGAGGCGCGTGCGCTCGGTGATGAGCGCCTCCAGCTTGCGCTCATCCAGGTTCAGCGTGTCGGGCCGCACGTCCGCGAAGACGGGACGCGCGCCCCGCAACGCGAAGGCGTTCGCGGTGGAGACGAAGGTGAAGGACGGGACGATGACCTCGTCCCCCGGCTGCAAATCGAGCAGCAGTCCGGCCATCTCCAGCGCGTGGGTGCAGGACGTGGTCAGCAGCGCCCGCCTCACGCCCAGCAGCTCCTCCAGCAGCGCATGGCACTTGCGCGTGAACCCCCCATCTCCCATGAGGTGGCTGTTGGCCAGCGCCTGCTCGATGTACTTCGCCTCGTCTCCGAGCATCTGCAGCCGATTGAAGGGAATGGTCATGGCGTCACGATGAAGCAGGCGGGAGGGCCTCCAGGCTACAGCACCCTCCCGGGCTCCGGGAGCCGCTCGAGCCTCGGAGGGGCTCCCCCGCCCGCCCGGAGGACACCGCGCTCGGGGTGCCCCAGGGACTCGCGGCGACCAGGCGAGCGCACTCCGCCGCGCGACAGGTCCAGGGAACGCGGTAGGATTCGCGAGCGTTGGGCTCCCCCGCCCGCCCCCCTTCGCATGAGCCCACCCGTCGTCGACATCTCCGTGGTCGTCCCCTGCTTCCGTGGGGAGTCCTCGCTCCCCGAGCTGTGCGCGCGGCTGGTCCGCACGTTGGAGGCCCGCCACACCCCCTTCGAAATCATCCTGGTCGACGACAGCGCCAGGCCCGCGCTGTGGGCCGTCATCGAGAAGCTGGCGCAGGGGGATGAGCACATCGTGGGCGTGCGGCTGATGCGCAACTTCGGGCAACACAACGCCACGGTGTGCGGCTTCCGGCATGCCCGTGGGCGCTGGGTCGTGACGCTCGACGAGGACCTGCAGAACCCGCCCGAGGAGATTGGCGCGCTGCTGGCCCGCGCCGAGCAGGCCGACGCGGATGTCGTCTACGGTCTGCCCCGCGTGAGGCAGGGCCCCGGGTGGCGCTCGCTGGCCTCGCGCCTCATCATGGTCATCCCTCGCAGGGTGATGCGGGTGGCCTTCGACATCTCCGCCTTCCGGCTCATCTCCGGGAGCGTCGCCGCCGAGGTCGCCCGCAGCGAGCGGCACGACATCATCCTCGACATCTACCTGTCCTGGGTCACCGACCGCATCACCGCCGCCGAGGTGCGCCACGAGCACCCCGAGGGGCTGCGCAGCTCGTACACGCTGGGCCGCCTGGTGACGGTGTTCTTCAACCTGCTCTTCAACTACGCCACCTTCCCCCTCCGGCTCGCCTCCGTCGGCGGCTTCCTCTTGTCCGTGCTGTCCGCCATCGCGGGCGGAGTGGTGGTCTTCTCGCGCATCACCGGGACCATCACCGTGCCTGGCTGGGCCTCGCTGGCCGTGGCGGTGCTGTTCTCCTCGGGCGTGACGCTGCTCGGCGTGGGCATCCTCTCCGAGTACGTGGCGCGCATCTTCCTCCAAATCAATCAGAAGCCCCAGGCGGTGGTGCGGCAGGCGACGAGCACCTCCAGGCTGGCCGTCGCGGAGCCACGGGCCGAGCCCGCGCGACAGGAGACCCTCCATGGACATCGCTGAAGAGCAGCGCGCATTCTACGGCGCGCTCCTGGACCAGTACGGAGACGACCCACGTGCCCTGTCGCACCGGGACCAGGCCACCCAATACGAGCGCTTCCACCGGCTGGCCCGGCTCTTCGAAGGCGCGTCGGGCCCCTTCTCCGTGCACGAGGTGGGGTGCGGCATGGGGCACTTCGGCGAGTTCCTCCAGCACCATCACCCAGAGGCCCGCTACTCCGGCAGCGACGTCCATCCCTCGTTCACGGAGTCGTGCGCGCGCAAGTTTCCCCAGGGCACCTTCCATACGCGCGACATCGTCGCGAGCCTTCCGCCCGAACGGTACGACTACCTGACGCTGTCGGGGACCTTCAACGTCCGGCTCTCGGCCACGCCCGAGGCCTGGCGCGGCTTCGTCGAGGGCATGCTGGCCGCCATGTACGCGCTGTGCACGAAGGGCTTCTCGGTGAACTTCCTCACCACGTTCCACGACCCCGAGTACACGCGCGAGGAGCTGTACTACCAGCCGCCGGGCGCGCTGCTGGACTTCGTGGTGGGCAAGCTGAGTCGGTTCTGGGAGCTGGATGCCGCGGGGCCCCTCTACGAATACACGTTGCGCGTGTACCGCCCCGAGCACGTCCACGCGCGACACGCGGACCCCGCCTTCGCCCGCTACTTCCGCTCCGCCCCGCGCCCCGTCTCGCCATGAGCATCTCCGCCTC
>NZ_JABUMQ010000557.1:0-3614 GCF_013336645.1 Myxococcus sp. CA039A
ATGCCCGCCCGACTCGCCGAGCTGCTCGCCGGCCCCGCCGAGTCCCGCCCCGCCCTGCTGGACGTGCGCTTCCCGCATGAGCACGAGTACGTCGCGCTGCCGGACTCGGTGCTCATCCCCCTGCCGGAGCTGGACGAGCGCGCCGACGAGCTGGAGGCCCTGCGGGGCCGGCCCGTCGTCGTCTACTGCCACCACGGCGTGCGCAGCCTGGACGGTACGGCCTACCTGATGTCACGCGGACTGGAGGCCGTGTCGCTGCGAGGCGGCATCGACCTGTACTCGATTCAGGTGGACCCCTCGCTGCCCCGCTACTGAGGGGGCCCTCAGCCGAGGAACGCGGACAGGTCCTGCGTCTCGCGGTTGATGCTGTTGGGCTTGATGTCGACCTCGAAGTGGAACGGCTCCTTCAAGGGGCCGCCATTGAGCTCGAGCTTGTGCTTGCCCTCCATCAACTCAATCTTGAGGCCCTTGCCGTTGCCACCCTGGTAGATGCCGACGTCCTGGTCCCTGCGGCGCACGGTGATGTTGCGCACGCTGTCCGGCTTGAGCAGCAGCAGCAGACTCCCCCGGCGGAACTCCTGGGTGAGCACCTTGGCCTGACCCGGCTCGCCGAACGCCAGCGTGTCCGTGTCCTCCTTGTAGATGCCCTGCTGCTCGTTCTCCAGGATGAGAGTGTCCTGCAGGTGGGCGCCCGACACCAGCGTCAGCGGCGTCATGCCCAGCTCGGTGATGGGCTGCGAGCCGCCGCAGCCATTCGCATGGCGCACGGAGACCTTCACCCGCTCATTGGTGTTGATGGTGAGGCGCACGCCCTGCCCGTCCGACGCCGTGGCGCTGAGCACCGCGAGGATGGGCTTGTGGAAGATGGCCACCACCGCCAGCAACCCCACGATGAAGCCCAGCGTGGCCACGTTGCGCGTCGCCATGGTGCGGCGCGTGCGGCGCGAGTCGTCCGACAGCGCCCGGTCCACGTCGTCGTCCGGCCTCACGGCGGGCGCCGAGGAGAGCGAGACGCGCGAGCGCGACGGCGGGGGCACGGACATCTCCGCGCGGCTGGAGGTGCGGCGGCGAGGAGGCTGCTCGGGCGCGGACACCTGAGACTGCATGCCCGTGCGACGGCGCGGCGGAGGCTCCGGAGGCGGGAGCATGGTCCGCTCGTCGTCCTCGTCCTCCATGCGCGTGCGCTCGTCCAGGTCCAACGACGCGGACGTGCGGGAGCGCGGCGGCGGGGGCGCGTCCACGTCCACCACCGGCTGGGCGCGCGTCATGGAGCGGCGCGGCGGCGACGGAGGCGGCTCTCCGGGATTGGTGACGGCACTGCGCAGGTCCGAGCGGGAGCTGGTGCGCGCCACCTGGGTGACGTTCGCGTTGCTGGGCCGGCGCATCGAGTCCGACGTGCCACCCCGGCGACGCGGCGGCACGTCCAGGTCGCCCGAGGGCGCGTCCCACTCGCCCGGGTCCTCTTCCACCACCGGCTGCGCGGAGGCCCCCGTGCGACGCGGCGGCGGGGGCGGCGCGGAGCGCGAGGGGGCGGCGCGGCCTCCTCGCTCGCGGGGCGCGGAGGCTTCACCCGGAGGCGCATCCCAGCTCATGTCCGCGGACGACGGACGTCCCCGGCCCCGCTCCTGAGGGGGCGGCGTGGGAGGCACGGGCGAGCCCGAGTTGCCCGACGCGTCGTCGTCCACCGGGACGACCTGGCCCTGGACCTTCTCATCGGCCAGTCGGTCCGCGAAGAGCGTCTCCATCAGCTCGGAGATCTGCACCGAGCCCGCCACCCAGCGCTGGCCGACGAGGATTTCCTCCAGCGCCGTCTGGAACGTGCGCGCGTCCCGGTAGCGGTCGTCCGCGTTCTTGGTGACGGCCCGCATCACCACCGGGTCCATCTCCTCCGGGACGTCGGCCACCTGCGACGGCGGCTGGATGGCGCACTCCATGGCGGCCTGGAGCGTGGCCAGCTCCGAGTCCCGCTTGAGCGGGCGCACGCCCGTGAGCAGCTCGTAGAGCACCAGACCGATGGCGAAGATGTCCGCGCGCCCGTCCAGCGGCTTGCCGGCCGCCTGCTCCGGCGCCATGTACGCGAACTTGCCCTTGATGGCGCCCGACTTGGTCAGCGACGCCTGGTCCGCGGCCTTGGCGATGCCGAAGTCCACCAGCTTCACCGAGCCGTCGAAGCTGATGAGGATGTTCTGCGGCGAGATATCGCGGTGCACCACGCGCAGCGGCCGGCCCGCGTCGTCCGTGCGGCTGTGGGCGTAGTGCAGGCCCTCGCACGCCGCCGCGACGATGCGGATGGCCAGGGGGCGCGCTATCCACTGCCCCGCGCTGGCCGCCTTGCGCATGACCCGGCCCAGGTCCTCGCCGTGGATGAACTCCATGGCGATGTAGTAGGTGCCGTTGGCCTCGCCGAACTCGTAGACCTGCGCGATGTTCGGATGGTTGAAGCGCGCCGCGATGAGCGCCTCGTTCCGGAACATCTCCACGAATTCACGGTCCTCCGCCAGATGCGGAAGGATGCGCTTCACGACGAGGTTCTTGTGGAACCCCTCGATGCCCGACTGACGCGCCAGCCACACCTCGGCCATGCCGCCGGTGGCCAGCTTCTTCAGGAGCTGATATTTCCCGAATGATTGAGGGTTCATCCCGGTACTCTGGCCGGGGGAGTTGGCTCAGATGGAATGCGTCAGGGGTCGCCATCTTATGGGACAGCCGCCGCCGAGGCAAAGGTGGCGCGCACGGAATTCGCTCGGGGTGCTGATTGCCTGCCTGCTGGCGACGGGTGCGTTCGCAGCGACTCCGGGTGCGGATCAACTCCGCCTGGAGCGACGCGGCGACGTCATGGAGCTGCGCTGGGCGGATGCCGAGGAGCGCCTGCAGGGTACGCTTCACCCCGCCCTTCCCCGGGAGGGCCAGCCCGCGATGCTGTCGCTCCACGTGGGCGCGTTCGAGGGCGCCGAGTTCACCGGCCCCCTGACGCTGACCGTCCACTTGAAGGATTCGCCCGCCCAGGTGACGAAGACGCTGACGCGCGACGGCGTCAACTGGCACACCGAGCTGACCTTCGACGAGCCGGGCCTCTACGAGTTGGAGATCCGCTACCAGAACACGCACCTCAAGGTCCTGACGGGCTACGTCACCGTGGCCGCCCAGCCCCTGCCTCCGGAGTTGAGCTGGGGCCTGCTCGTCCTGGCTTCGGGCGCGGCGCTCGTCTGGGGTGTGCGGGGCGCGATGCGGAGGATGAAGGCCCCGGCCTCGCCCGCGGGCACGCCAGAAGCTGGCACGGCCCCCGCTTCCACGGTGACGGTGGAGTCTCCCGCGTCCACGGAGGCACGCGATTCCACCGTCCCGCCGCCGGATGCGGCGTCCAACCGGTAACTCCTTCTACCGGCTGATCGACATTCGTACAGGCCCGGCTGCCCTCGCGGTGGAACTTCCGTTCCCACCGAGGGCCATGTAACGCCCTGGTCACGACGTTTTCGCGCCCTGGCACACCCGCGCGCCGCCCACGCCGTCCTCCACCCGACGTTGTCGATTCGGGCACCGCAGTTGCACAAGCCCTCTGGCGGCTGCGATGGGGAGGCGGGGACATGGGCGGGTGGCGGTTGGATGATCTGGGG
>NZ_JABUMQ010000558.1:0-3576 GCF_013336645.1 Myxococcus sp. CA039A
GGCCTGGGCCAGCACGGGAGCAGCGGCGGTGAGAACGGTGGCGGTGAGCAGCGCGCGAATCTTCATGAAGTAGGTCCTTCCTTCAGAGGGGAAATCAGCTCGGCGAAGGTGGACACTAGCGGTTGTTTCCGCACCCCGCTGGGAAACCGTGCGGGCGGGCAGACGCCCCGCCACACACAGGCTCACTCCTGGCCTGGAGGCGGCACCAGCAACGGCACCGGCACCACGCGCGACGCCCCGAAGGCCGGAGCCCAGACGCGCTGCACGTCGGGTCCATTGAGGAAGCGCACGATGGCCTGGAAGGCGGGCAGGGGACCGCCCAACGTCTCCGCCCACTCCAGCCCCCTGGGCGACAGGTTGGGCACCAGGGGACCCAGCTCCTCCGCGGACGTGGAGGAGCGGGTGACGCGCAGCCCCTCGTCCCTCAGTCGCTTGGGGACGTACAGGGGCGCGAACCGCGCGTGCCGGTGGTCATGGACGCAGCCCTCTTCCTCCAGCAGCGCGGCGGACAGGGGCAGCTCGCGCACGTTGAAGAGGAGCTTCACCGCGCCCACGTGAGGGTCATACGGGCCGCGCAGCCGGTGGTCTCCCCGGGGAATCAGGCGCCGGTCCAGGTAGCAGAACGCGCGAGTCTCCGGTGGCAGCGTGCCCCGGTGCCGGGCCCCTCCGTACCGGTAGAAGGGCCGCAGGTGCTTCGCGTCCACCTCCAGCGGCGTGCCCACCTTGAGCGCGCGCAGCTTCGGCAGCAGCTCCTCCGACAGCCCATGCACCCGCGCGAACTCCGGCAACTCCTCCAGGGGCGACGCGGCGAAGGCGCGGATGCGCGCCAACAGGCGCTCCGGGTCCGCGTCCACCAGCAGCTCGTCGAAGCGCGTCTTCACCCCGGGCAGGCTCACCGGCACCAACGTGGTGAGGGCCTCGCCTTCCGCGCTCCACCGTGCATCCAAGGCGCTGGCCTCCGGCGTGGTAGGTGCCAGGCGCCACTCGGGCGCCTCCGGCGTGAAGTGCTGCCATTCGCCACGGCGCTCGAAGCGCGGCGGGTCCACGTGGCCCGGAAGCGAGGACCACACGGTGATGCACGTGCGCACCTGCGTGCCGGCGAAGGCGCCAGGGCCCAGGTCCACCACCTCGCGCAGCGTGAGCATGCGCAGCAGCGACTGGCGCAGCGGCGCGTAGAGGAAGGCGTCCAGCAAGCTCGCCGGGGTGATGAAGGCGAGCACGCCGGGCCGCGTGGAGAGCCGGTGCGCGGCGACCAGGAGGAAGAAGGCGAAGTCGTCCCGCAGGCTGGTGCCCGGTGGGAGCGCCAGCGGGAGCAGGGCGCGCAGCTTCGCGTAGGCGCTCGGGTCCTTCAGGACGGGCGAGGTGCCGTTGTAGGGCGGGTTGCCCACCCACAGCTCGCGATGCTCCGGAGGCGTCGTCGCGAGCATGGGCTCCATCCCACCTCGCAGCGTGTCGCCTTCGCGCACGTCGGCTTCCGGGACCCGGGCCTGACAGAGTCTGGCCACGGCGGGGTCCAACTCCAGCCCGCACAGCCGTGCTCCAGGCCAGAGCTTCGAGGCCGCCGACAAGAAGGCTCCTGCCCCACAGGCGGGGTCCACCACCGTGAGGGGTCCAGCTCCCAGGTGCGCCATCGCGAGCGATAGCGTGCGTTCCACCAGGGGCGCGGGCGTGAAGAACGCCCCCACCGCCTTGCGGTCCAGCCCGGGGAACTGGTGGACGAGCTTTTCTTCGTCGACGTCCAGCATCCTGTTCGCGGCGCGTGGCATCGAGGACTCATCCTAGCCAGCACTGACGCGGAGGGTGATCCATCCAAAGCTTTGCAAACGCACTCAAAGCCCACGATGTGATGTCCCAATCAATTCACATGCCCGGAAGTCTGAGATTCGCGGCCCCGCAATGCGTGACGCAAGCCCGCACCGCCCTCGCGGCGGGTTGTGCGCAAGTCGCCAGCCTACCCAGGTTGCCTCGACATTCCGCGAAACGCGCCCATTCCCACCAGCATCGCCCCGACGAAGAGCAGCACCGTCGTGCCTCCCACCGGGAGCGACACGAGAGCGGGGCCAGGGCAATAGCCTGACAAACCCCACCCGATGCCAAAGAGCGCCGAGCCCGCGACGAGGCGGCCGTCCACGTCGGCTTGCGGCGGAGCAGGGAAGCGGTCCGCGAACACGGGCTGCGCCCGTCGGAGGATGAGCCGGCGGAGCAGCGCGTAGGTGCCCAGCGCACCGGCCATGACGAAGGCGAGGCTCGGATTCCAGCTCCCCGCCACATCGAGGAAACCCACCACCTTCGCCGGGTCCGTCATTCCGCCCAGCCCCAGCCCCAGCGCGAAGAGCAGCCCCGCCAGTCCCGCCGTGAGCGCGGCCTTCACGAAACACCTCCCAGTACATGTCGGGAGATGAAGACGGCGATGGCGCCCGTCGCCATGAACGTCAGGGTGGCCACGAGTGAGCGCTTGGAGCCTCGGGCGAGGCCACAGACGCCGTGGCCGCTGGTGCAACCGCCGCCCAGCTGGGTGCCGAAGCCCACCAGGAGCCCGGCGACGAGCGTCGCGCCCACGCTGGTGAGGACCGGGGGACCGAGCGACTCCGGGCGGAAGGTCGCCAGCAGCACGCCCCCCACCGCGAGCCCGCCGAGGAAGGACGCGCGCCAGCCCCGGTCGGCCGGCGCGGCGGACAGGAGTCCTCCGGTGATTCCGCTGATGCCCGCGATGCGGCCGTTGAAGAGCAGGAGGAGGGCCGCGCTGAGTCCGATGAGGACGCCCCCCAGGAGGGGAAGGAGGACCGTATTCATGGTGAGTGCACCTGACGAGAAGAGAGAAGTCCGAGGAGCGAGGGTGACACGCCGCGTCCTGTCGGTGAGAGTCGCGTGGGCGGAAAAAGGATTCAGGGCCCGGTGTTGTTCGTGTCGGATGCGGTGGGCCACGCTCGCGGCGCGCGAGGGCCCGGCCGCTCATCACCCCTGGACAAGAGGGAGCAGGCGCGTGGCTGTTTCGAGCAGGGCAACGAAGCGCATCCGGAGCGACGCGACGCTCGTCGCGGCGGCGCGAGAGGGGGACCGGGAGGCGCTGGAGGCGCTGCTCGCCCGGTACGCCTCGCCGGTGTACCGCTTCGGGCTGCGGCTGTGCGGCTCCGAGGAGGAGGCCCGCGACGTGCTTCAAGAGACGCTGATGACCGCCTTTCGCGGCCTCCATGCGTTCCGGGAGCAGGCGCGCCTGTCCACGTGGCTCTACCAGGTGGCCCGCTCCCACTGCTCGCGCGAGCGGCGGCGGGAGGCGCGGGGCGGGGAGCGACTTCCCTTCGACGCCGAGGCCGTGAGGGCCGTGCCCTCCCTGGAGCGTGCTCCCGACGAGGTGGCCCACGCGCGGAAGATGGGGGCGATGCTCCGGGACGCGCTCGCGGCACTGTCCGCGTCGGACCGTGAGGCGCTGCTCCTCCGGGACGTGGAGGGCCTGTCGGCCGAGGAGGCCGCGCGGCTGACGGGCATCGACGTGCGCGCCCACAAGAGCCGGCTTCACCGCGCGCGCATGCGGCTGCGGGAGCGACTGGCGCGAGGGGACGGGGACTCCTGAAGAGG
>NZ_JABUMQ010000559.1:0-3561 GCF_013336645.1 Myxococcus sp. CA039A
GTGGTGGGGTGGGCCTGCATCGCCTCGGCGTCCCCCTGGCGTCCGCGCGGGAGCTTTCGACCGAGGCTCCTGCGAGGACTGCTGGGCTATGGGCTGGCCATCCAACTGCCTCCGCTGGTGGGCGCGCTGGTGGCCGGCTGGGTGCCGTTGATGGTGGGGCGGGTGTTGGGCAAGGAGGCGGTGGGGTTGGTGAACTGGGCATGGGCGCTCTCCTCGACGCCGATGATGCTCAGCGTGGTGCTCAATCGCGTGGCGTTCCCCTCGTACTGCCGGCTCCAGGATGATCCGCTGGGCTTCGCCGAGTACCTGCGCACCTCGCTGCGCCGGCTGTCCGCGGCGCTGTTGCTGGTCATCCCCCTGGCCGTCCTGACGTTGCCGGTGGTGGTGCCGCTGCTGTTCGGGCAGCGCTGGGTGGCCGCCATTCCCCTGGCGCAGTGGTTCAGCCTGGAGTGCGTGCTGATGACGCTGACGGGGCTGCTCGCCACCGCGCAGAACGCGGGCGGACGCCCGTGGGAGCGACTGGCGGTCGTCGTTGGCGCGGGCGCGGTGAAGTGGGGCCTGGGCACCTGGGCCCTGCATCGCTACGGGCTGTCGAGCGTCGGTCCCGTATCGTTCCTGGTGGCGCTGGGGGAAATCTGGGTGACGACGTGGCGGGTGACGCGGCTCAACGCTGCGCTGCGCGGCCTGGTGTCCCAGGTGATGGAGCCGCTGCTCTCCGTGGGCCTGCTCATGGCTGGGGCGTACGCGGCGGCCTGGGTGCTGTTCGAGCAGCACGTGCTGGCGCGGACGGCGGTGGGCTGCGTGTTGTTCGCCGCGCTGGTGCTGGTGCGTGAGTGGATTCCAAGGACGCGCTCCCTGCTGGACGAAGTGCGAGATATCCGGGCCTTCATCCAGGCCCGGCGTTCCGCGAGCGCCGCGCCAGTGAGCCCCGTACCGTGAGCGAGACGAGAGCCCTCCGATGACGAAACCCGACCTGGTCATCTCCATCGTCAATCACAGCAACCCGGAGCTGCTGCACGACTGTCTTCGCACGCTGCATGAGACGACACGCGAGTGCTCCTTCGAGGTCTGGGTGGTGGACAACGCCACGGACGGCCGCGGCGTGGAGGCGATGCGGCGCGACTTCCCGCGAGTGCGCTGGCTCTTCAACACGGAGCGCAAGGGGTTCTCCGCCAATCACAATCAGGTGCTGCGTCAGGCGCGGGGCCGCCACATCTGCATCTTCAACGACGACACCATCGTTCATGAAGGGGCGTTCGATGCGCTGGTGCGTTTCATGGATGAGAACCCTCGCGTGGGCATGGCGGGCGCGAGGCTCTTGAACGCGGATGGCACCATCCAGAACTGCACCTTCCGGCCCATGTCCCTGTCCGGGCAGCTCTTCGACCTGATGTTCCTGCCGCGCCCGCTGCATTTCCTCAAGCAGTTGGAAATCGACCCGGCCCAGTATGGGCACGAAGAGGCGCGGGTGAGCTGGGTGCTGGGGGCCTGCATCGTGGTGCGGGAGGAGACCCTGGTGGAGGTCGGTCTGCTCGACGAGGCCATGTCGCCCCTGGGCAACACCGAGGACACGGACTGGTGCGTCCGGGCCTGGAAGGCGGGGTGGGAGGTGGCCTTCTGTCCGGAGGCGGTGATTACGCACCTGACGAGCCGCTCGTTCCGTCCCTCCTCCACGGGACCGGACAAGGTGCGCATCGAGTTGTGGCGCACGCGACTGGCGTACTTCCGCAAGCACCATGGCC
Source organism: Myxococcus sp. CA039A (assembly GCF_013336645.1). Lineage (NCBI taxonomy): Bacteria > Pseudomonadati > Myxococcota > Myxococcia > Myxococcales > Myxococcaceae > Myxococcus > Myxococcus sp. CA039A. The sequence goes on from NZ_JABUMQ010000559.1 coordinate 1,743, forward strand.
GGCTGCACGAGTGGGCGATGCGCGCCATCCTGGTGGGGACGTTGCCTTACAACTCGGCGGTGTTGACGCAGACGTTGCTGCGCGGGCGCATGGCGATGCCGGAATACAAGCGACAGCTCTCCACCTTCCTTCGCATCAGTGAGATGGGCTTGCGGGCCCGCGTGTGAGGCCGTCACGCATGCCGTTCTTCTCCATCGTCATCCCCACGTACAACCGCGCGCGACTGTTGGAGGAGACGCTCGCTTCCGTCTTCGCGCAGGAGGAGACGGACTACGAGGTCCTCGTGGTGGACGATGGCTCCACGGATGACACCCTGGAGACCCTGGCGCGTCTGGGTGACCGGGTGACGACGCTGACCCAGGTCAACGCGGGGCCGGGCGTGGCGCGCAACCTGGGCATCCAGTCCGCCCGGGGCGAATACGTGGTGTTCCTGGACAGCGACGACCTGTGGTTCCCCTGGACGCTGTCCACGTATCGCAAGGTGCTGACGGACCACGGGATGCCCTCGGTGGTGATGGGGACGTCGACGGACTTCCACCGCGCGGAGCAACTGAGGTCCGTGACGCGGGAGGGCCCGCGCGTGACGCTGTTCCCGGACTACCTGGCGAGCGCCGGGGACCGGACGCCGCGCACCGCCTGTGTCCTGGCCGTGCGGACGGAGGCGCTGCGAAGGGTGGGGGGATTCACTCCGCTGCGCATCGTCGCGGAGGACTACGACTTGCTGTATCGCCTTGGCACGGAGCCGGGGTTCGCATGGGTCCGTACGCCAGTGATGGTGGGCTATCGCAAGCACGAAGGCTCTGAGTCGACACACCTGGAGCCGAGCCACCGGGGCATGGCGTACCAGTTGATGCAAGAGCGACTCGGGCGCTACCCGGGCGGCGAGGCCCGTCGGCACGAGCGACTGGAGATGCTCCTCTACAGCGCGCGGCATGTCTCGCATTGGCTGGTGGAGCACCGAAGAAGTGACCTCGCGGTGGATTTGTACTGGCGCGGCCTGCCGTTCCATCTGGCCGTGCCTCGCTGGCGATACATGGTGGGCTTCCTGCCCAAGGTCGCCCTGGTGGGACTCCGCCAGCGGGTGATGAGCCGCTAGTCACCACGCCGGGTGTGCCGCCCGCGCGGCCCGTTCAGGGGCGCCGGCTCGGGCAGGCGGGGCTCCTCGAGCAGGCAGCAGGCTCGGGAGGAGCCGCGACTTGCTCGGGGAGCGGTGCCTCCTTGCTCGTATACGGGCTGTCGATATCGATGGGGCGGGGGCCAGGTGGGTTGTCTGGCCAGCGGGCGTGCTCGTCGGCGCGCTCGGGCACTGCGCATGTTCCAGGCGTGAGGCCCGAGGAGGTGCACGATGGATGAGACACGCCCAGTCGATATGGATACGACCCCTGCGGAACGGCCACGCCCCAAAGCGAGGCTCTGGGGAGGCATTGACCTGGGTGGCACGAAGATCGAGGCGGTGGTCGTCGATGCGGCGGGGAAGGTGCTCGGACGTTCCCGTCAGCTGACGCCCGGGGATGGCGCTCCCGGGGACGTGGTCCAGGCGATGTATGGCGCGCTGGAGGAGGCAGCCAGGGTGGCGGGCACGCTGTCCCGGCATCTGGTGGGAGTGGGCGTGGGGGCGCCCGGCGCCGTGGACGCAGGCGCGGGGACGCTGGCGCGCGTGAGCAACGTGGGGAAGGGCTGGATGGAGCCCTATCCCATGGCGGGAGACCTGGCGGACCTGGTTCGCTCGCCAGTGGTGTTGGGCAATGACGTCCAGGTGGCGGTGGCGGCGGAGTTCCGGCTGGGAGCGGGCCGGCCGTATGCCTCGGTGCTCGGGGTG
>NZ_JABUMQ010000055.1:0-41232 GCF_013336645.1 Myxococcus sp. CA039A
CACCCACCTCGTCCACCAGCGAGCGCAGGTCCTCCACCATCGGCGTCGGGCCCAACAGGGCCCCCGTCAGCAACATCACCTCGCGCTCCCGCCCCCCGGGCGCGGCGGCCTCCTGGGCCTCCCCTCGCACGGATGAAACGAGGACCAGCGACAGCAACGCGGCGCTCCAGCGCCAGGACATGCGGGATGGGAACATGGCGCCAGCATTCCCAGCCTCATGGGTTTCATTCAAGGCGCGAGGTGCCAAGGTCTTCTCGGCACATCGGACTACAAGCGCAAATGAAGTTTCAATTCGGTTGCTTGAGTTTCAGGTTGAGGAATGGCAGACGGGCCCGAACACCCAGGGCGGTCGCCGGAGAGCGAAACCCGCGCCTCCGTCCTCACTGACACGGGGCCGAGACGATGCGTGGAAACCTGAAGCAAGCCTGGCTGTGGATGTTGCCGGTGGCCTTCCTGGGCGCCTGTGGTGGTGCGCCCGAGGCCGCGCTGGAAGACGGGACGCTGGAGGAAGGCACGCAGGCGCTCATCTCCGCGCCGACGCTTCCCGCCAGCGGCAACATCGCGGACAGCACCACCCTCAAGGGTCCCCTGGCCATCGGCGGCGCGGTGGCGGGCTACCCGAGCACCTTGCCGGGGTACTTCGGCTACACGCTCCAGGCGAACGCGGGCGCGCAGCTCGCGTTGGAGGTGACGCACCTGGGCAGCTCCATGTACCTGGACACCGGCCTGCTCCTCTATGGCCCCAAGGACGCGAGCGGCAGCTACGGCGCCACGCTGCACGCGCAGGATGACGACTCCGGCTACGGCACGTTGAGCAAGGTGGGGCTGGTGACGGTGCCGAAGACGGGCGAGTACCTGGTGGTGGTGGGCTTCGTGAACGGAGTGGACAAGCAGTTCCGCCTCCAGGCGGCGTGTGTGGGCGGCACGTGCCTGCCCAACCCGCAGCCGGCGCCCGCGGGGGCCGTGCTCACGTACGTGGAAAATCCGCTCACCGAGCGCCTCCAGTACACGCTCGACACCGCCAATCAGGTGCGCGAGGACGCGACGTCGTACCTGCGTCGGCTCGACTACCAGTGGCCGTACTCGGGCGAGGCCACGCTCACGCAGGCCGCCGCGGCCGTGCTCGCCCAGGGCCGCTACATCGGCTACCGCAGCGACCCGGCGCCGCTCGTGCTGAGCCTGCCGGAGTTGAACGACGCCATGTACTCGCAGTTCCGGCCGCTGCTGCCCGTCATGCTGGAGACGTACGGCAACGGCGTGGAGACGGTGCAGGTGAAGCGCTACTACCGCACGTTCTCCACGGGCCCCAACGGGGACAACTGGCGCAGCCTCTACGTCATCCTCTTCCCTCAGTCGTACAAGGTCCTCGTGTACGAGCAGACGGCCCACGAAATCTGAGGGCCCGGGCTGGCGGCCCGTCGAGCGCCAGCCCTCCGCCTCCCGCGCGTCTCCGGGCGGCGGCCAGCTCGCTTCATGGGGAGCTCGTGGCTCCCCCGAGCCGCCGTGGATGCACAGCTTCCGGTGGAGGTGTCGTGCTCCCGGAACAGCGAGCAGGCACCGTCACCCTGCCAGCTCGTCCAGGGTGAAACGGCCGGGGGCACCGTGCGGGGACCAGGCGCCAGCGAGACGGAGAAGGAGAGCATCGAGGGCGTCTCCCCGGAGCAGTCGCGCTTCTTCCTCGAGACGATGGTCGCCGGCGCCCCCGTGGGCCTGGCCTTCGTGGACCTGGAGCTGCGCTTCATCCACATCAACGACGCGCTGGCGGAGATGAACGGCCTGCCACGCGAGGCCCATCTGGGCCGCAAGGTTCGCGACGTCGTCCCCGACCTGTGGCCCACCATCGAGCCACACTACCGGCAGGTCATCGAGCACGGGCTGGCGGTGCGAAATCTGGAGATTGTCGGGAGCACGGCCAAGGAGGCCGGAGTCCCCCGCAACTTCGTCATCAACTACTTCCCGGTGCGGGACGCGGGCGGCGCGCTGCAAGGCGTGGGCATCACCGTGGTGGAGACGACCGAGCAGAAACGGGCGAATCAGGCCATCCGGATGAACGAGCAGCGCTATCGCTCGCTCGTGGAGGCCACCGCGCAGACGGTCTGGACCACCGATGCCCGGGGCGCGCTGAATGAGCCCGCGCCACGCTGGATGGCCTTCACCGGCCAGGCCCTGGGCGCGCACCTGGGACTCGGCTGGCTCGACGCCATCCACCCCGGGGACCGTGGCCGCTTCATGAAGGAGTGGGTCCGCGCGCTGGAGACCCGGGAGCCCTACCGGGGTGAGCTGCGGCTGCAGTTCCACGACGGCACCTGGCGCGACGTCATCGTCCGGGGCGTGCCGGTGTTCGATGAGGACGGCCTGGTGCGCGAGTGGATGTCCACCGCGGAGGACGTCAGCGAGCGAAAGCAGGCGGAGCAGGAGCTGCGTCAGACGACCCTGGCGCTCGCGGCGAGCGACGAGCGCTACCGGACCTTCGTCGCCCAGAGCACGGAGGGCATCTGGCGCCTGGAGATGGAGCCGCCGCTCGACACGCGCCTGACGGAGGACGCGCTCGTCGAGGCCATGGCCAGCACGGGGCGCATCGCGGAGACCAACGAGGTCATGGCGCGCATGAGCGGCTTCGAATCGGCTCGCGCCATGGTGGGCTGCACCCTGCGTCAGCTCGTCACCCGCGTCGGGGACACCCAGGGTGCCTCCATCCGCGGCTTCGTCCGCGGCGGCTTCCGCGTGCAGGACCTGGAGACGCGGCTGCCGGACCGGGACGGCGTCATGCGGGTGCGCCTGGCCAATCTCTTCGGTGTCGTCGAGGACGGATGGCTCGTGCGGGTGTGGGGGACGCAGCGGGACATGACGGAGCAGGCCCTGGCGAAGGAGGCGCTGGAGCAGAGCCGGGAGCAGGCGAGGCAACGGGAGCACCAGCTGCGCACCATCACCGACGCGCTCCCCGCCCTGGTGGGCTACCTGGACCAGGACGAGCGCTACCTCTTCTGCAACCGCGCCTTCGAGACCTGGTTCGGCCTGCGCCCCAGCGACGTGGTGGGACGGACGATTCGAGAGGTGGGTGGAGAGACGCTCTATCCCCTCTTCAAGGACTGGGTGCGCAAGGCCCTGGCGGGCGAGCATGTCACGTACGAGACGGCGCTCGCGCTGCGCGACGGCCGGACGCTCCATGTCCAGTCGACGTACGTGCCGAGCGCGGACGCCCAGGGCCGCATCCAGGGCTGTGTCGTCCTGGTCAACGACATCACCGACCGCAAGCGCACAGAGGCCGAGGTGGAGAGCCAGCGCGCGCGGCTCTACGACATCCTGATGAGCGCGCCTGCCTCCATCGCCATCATCTCCGGACACGAGCAGCTCTTCACCCTCGTCAATCCCATCTTCAAGGGGATGTCGAATGACGCGGAGCTGGTGGGGCAGTCGCTGCGTGAGCTCGCGGAGAGGAACGAGAAGGGCCGGGAGTATTCCCAGACGCTGGCGAAGGTCTACGAGACAGGCCAGCAGGTGAAGACCACCGAGATGCCGCTGCTGCTGAACCTCCACGGCAAGGGCCTGGAGCAGCGCTACTTCAACATCACCTATCAGCCCCTGCGGGACGCGCGCGGGCAGGTGGACTCGGTGATGTCCTTCGCGCTGGATGTGACGGAGCAGGTCCGTGCCCGGCATCAGGCCGAGGAGCTGGCCGCGCACCTGGGCAGTCAGCAGAAGTGGATGGAGTCGGTGCTGGACCTCAGCCCCATCGCCCTGCTGTTGATGGAGCCTCACACCGGCAAGGTGCTCTTCGCCAATCAATCGGCCCGCAACCTCACCGGAGGCCAGTTCCCGTTGGGTGTCCCCGTGCAGCGCTACGACACCGTCTACCGCGTCCTCGACCCCCAGGGCGGGGTCATCCCCAATGAACAGACTCCGGGTGCGCGGGCAGCGCGGGGGGAGACCCTGAGACGGACACCGCTGACGTGGCAGCTCGGCCCGGGGATTCCGCGGGAGTTCCTGGTGGATTCAGAGCAGTTGCCCTCCATGTACGGGCATCCGGCGACGATTGTCCTGGCGCTCCAGGACGTGACGCAGCTGAAGGATATCGAGGTGCGGCTCCACGAAGCGGTGCGGCTGCGCGACGAGTTCCTCACCGTGGCCTCCCACGAGCTCAAGACGCCGCTCACGCCGCTTCAAATCAAGCTCCAGGGGCTCGCGCGCGAGGCCGCGACGTCCACGTCCGAGGAGCACCTGCGAGAGAGCGTGCTGCGGGCCTCGGAGAGCACCTCGCTCCAGGTGCGCAAGCTCGCCGCGCTCATCAACGACTTGCTGGACGTCACCCAGCTCACGGGCGCGCCGCTGCCCCTGGAGTTGGGCCGGGTGGACCTGTCGGCCGTCGCTCGAGAAGTGGCGGATCAGCTTCGAGCGCAGGCGGCACAGGCGGACTGCGCGCTCGACGTCCAGGCGCCCGTGCCGGTGATGGGCCGGTGGGACGCGCGCAGGCTGGAGCAGGTGGTGCGGGGGCTCGTGTCCAATGCCATCAAGTATGGGTCCGGCAGGCCCGTGCGAATCCGGGTGGAGGAGCGCGAGGGACGCGGGCGACTCACCGTGCGGGACGAGGGCATCGGCATCGCCCCCGAGGACCTGAGCCGCATCTTCGAGAAGTTCGGACGCGCCGTGTCGGCGCGAAACTATGGCGGGTTGGGGCTGGGGCTCTTCATCAGTCGTCGCATCGTCGAGGCCCACCAGGGCACCATCCGCGCGGAGAGCCAGCGCGGGCATGGCGCCACGTTCGTCGTCGAATTGCCGCTCACGGGGCCGGAGCCGTCCTCGCCGCCGTCCATTCACTGACGGGCGGTGGGAGCGGGAGTCGAGCACGCGGCTGCACATCGTGCATCGCCCGGCGCACAGAATGGCCCTCGTGGCTTCGCTCTTCACCCGCGACACGTGGCAGCACGGCGCTTGCACTCAAGCCACGGCGGCCGGCACGGCGCCTCCGCGTTGCTCCATGACGAGCGACCCGGGGCCCGTGAGTTCGACACCGAAGGTCATCCTCGAGAACCCAGCATGAGTGGAACCGTGATGATGCGTGGAGGGCTGTGCGCAGTGATGTTCGCGATGGCGGGGTGTGGTGAGGGAATGGAAGGACCCCCGGGGCCCCAGGGAGAGCCTGGCCCCTCCGGAGAACAGGGTGTCCCTGGGGAGACCCAGACGTGTGATGGTTTGTATTTCGTGGATGCGAAGGGAACCGTGGCCTTCCCTGTCTGCGCGCCGTACCTCATCGATTCGCAAGGGTTTACCTGGAGGTTCGACTTCGAGTCGGGCCAGCCCACGCACGAGGCCTCCCTCCCATGGCATTCCACGCCCCTCTCTGACCTGGCGGCCCTGGTCCATTTCGAGACGGCGGATTGCACGGGAACGGCGTTCATGACGTTCCCCATCTTCCCGCGCATGCCGTTCCCCGTGCTGGGCAAGTACCGGGTGCGCTCGGATGACTCGACGTGGTCCACGCACTCGTTCCGCTCCGCATGGCGAGACGATGGCTCCTGCGATGGGTTCCAGGGGCGCCCCCCGGTCCGGGAATGGGAAGGCTTCCCACTCGAAACCGAGCGGGAGTTGACCCCGCCCGCGTCCTTCCAGGGTCCCCTGCACATCGAACGACGACCCTAGCGACGGCGGCTCACCACCCCGGCGGCGCCAGCGCGCCTGGAGGGAGCGGAGAGAGAAAAGCGCTCTGGTCCAGGTCGAGCTGACTGCCCGAGTGGCCGTAGTACTGGTCTCGACCCGAATCGAGCACCACCGCTCCGGAGTAGATGTCCCAACCGGGGTCCGACGTCCCGGGCCTCGCGGCGTACATCAAGTCTCTCGCCGAATCGAAGACATGGCCCGAGGCGTGTTGATTGGGCGCGGCTGCGGGGACGATGCCCAGCCCGTGCAGCGTCTCATGCAGCATGGCGAACTCGATGTACCCCGGCAGCGTGCTCGACCCACCGATGGGATTCGAGGCGCAAGGCACCGGGCCGCTCGGCAATCCCTTGAGGTAGAGGGCGGTGACCCTGCCCATCAGCGTCGGAGGCCACGGGGCGCCACCACAAGACCACTCACTGGTGCCGTCATAGTAGACCGCGTACAGCTTCCGCGTGTCGCTGAGCAAGCCCATCGCGGCCAACTCGAGTTCGATGCGATCACGGACATAGGCGTAACCCGTGTTCACATTGCCAGTGTTCGCCGTGCCCTTCATCACCGCGTCCGTCTTCGACAGACGGACGAACTGGATGTCCAACACGGAGCCCGAGACGTCGTAGCGGAGCGCCGCTCCGTTCGTCGTCTGGGAGGTGAACCACGAATACTGAGCCTGGACGGACCGGCAAAGAGCCCCGCTCGTGTCGAGCGCGCGGTCCACCCCATCCGAGGGCACCACATAGAGGATCTTCACCTTGTAGTCCGTGGTGCCATCCGCGCGGTCACCGGTGGCGCGCACGGAGGGACACGAGAACGGCGCGGGCGCCAGCGTGGGGTCGACGAAGGTGGACTCGGCGGCCTCCGCGTGAGGCCAGCCCACTCCACCCAGGGCGACAATCGCCACCCCCGTCCCCAACATGGACAGCGTCAGCCTGCTTGTCTTCTTCATGGTCCCATGGCTCCGCGTCATGCAATGCGAGACAGACTTCAAAGCGGGAACATCACTTCGAGGCACATCCAACCGCAGGCACCAGGAAGGCGCTCAGCTCGGATAGCATTGCCACTGACGGGACGCCATTCCCCCTGGCAAATCCACACATTGACGCGGCCAGCCGCGCGCCCATTCCCACACAGCACGGCCAGCGCCACCCCAATTCTACACAGGCACCGTCCGGATGATGGGCAGCTCACGGACACGAGTCCCCGTGAGCGCGAAGATGGCATTGACGATGGCGGGAGCCACGGGCGGCACGCCGGGCTCCCCCACTCCACCGGGCGCCGCTTCGCTGCGCACGATGTCGACGTGGATGGCCCGAGGCGCATCGACGATGCGCACCAGCCGGTAGTCCCGGAAGTTCGACTGCTCCGTCGCTCCGTCCTTCATGGTGATGGAGCCATACATCGCCAGACTCATCCCGAAGATGATCGAGCCCTCCATCTGCGAGCGGACCCGGTCCGGATTGACGACGAGCCCCGCGTCCACCACCACCCAGGCCTCGTCCACCCGCGCCTTGCCCACCGCGTCCTTCTTCACCGACACCACCACGCCCACATAGCTCAGGAAGCTGCGGTGCGCGGCGAGCCCCAGCGTGCGCCCGTTCTTCTCGCGCTCGCTCCAGCCCGACAGCTCCGTGACGCGCTCGATGACCCCTCGCAGACGCCCCGCGTCGACTGGATGGTTCTCCACCGGCGCGCCGTAGTTCGGCAGCGCCGTGACGCCCAGCTCAGCCACCGACACGTGACGCGCGGGCCCAATCACCTCCAGCAGGTTGTCACGTGGGTCCACGCCTCGCGCATGCGCCAGCTCGTCCATGAACGAGCCCACCGCGAACCCGTGGAAGATGTTGTTCACGGACCGCAGCCAGCCAATGCGCACCTTCGCCAGCGCCTCGCCCATCTCCGCCCGGACATTGGGAATGTCGAGCGCCAGGTCCAACACACCCTGGTTCAAGTCCCTGGCCACCGGCCCCGTCACGTCCTCGGAGAACGTCGAGCGGATGGCCGGAAAGGCCGTGCGATGCAGCCACGCCGTCGGCTTGCCCTTCGCATCCAATCCCGCGCTCAACCGCTGCGCACTGGCCGAATGGTAGTAGTCGTGACGGATGTCGTCCTCGCGCGTCCACTGCACGCGCACCGGCACCCCGGCCGCCTTCGCGAGGAACACCGCCTCCGCGACGAAGTCCGCCTTTGACTTGCGCCCGAAGCCGCCACCGAGGAGCGTGACATTCACCGTCACCTTGTCCTCCGGCAGCCCCGCCATCTTCGCCGCCTCGGAGCGCGCCGCCTGCGGGTGCTGCGTGGGCGCCCACACCTCGCACACGCCCCCTTCCACACGGGCCAGCGCCACCGGCGGCTCCATGGGCGCATGGGACAGGTGAGGCGCGTAGTACTCGGCCTCCACCACGCGCGCCGCACTGGCCAACGCCTTGTCCACGTCGCCCACGGACCGGGCCGGCTTGCCCGGCGCTCGGACCGACTCCAGCAGCGCCTCGCGGTACTTCTCCGAGTCGTAGGACACGTTGGGACCGTTCTCCCACGTGATGTCCAGCGCCTCGCGACCGCGCATCGCCGCCCAGGTGTTCTCCGCCAGCACCGCCACGCCGCCCCAGCCCTGGAACAGATAGGGCCGCTGAGGCGTGGGCAGCTCCAGCACCTGCTTCACCCCGGGAATCGCGAGCGCCCGCGTCGCGTCGAAGCGGGTCACCTTTCCGCCCACCACGGGCGGACGGGCCACCACCGCGATGAGCATCCCCGGCAACTTCACGTCCGCGCCGTACACGGCCTTGCCCGTGACGTACGCGGGCCCGTCGAGCAGCGGCAGTTCCGTACCTACCCGGCGCAGCTCCGAGAGCGGCCGGAGCTGGACGGCCTCCGGCTTGGGAACGGGCAGCTTCACCGCGTCCGCCACCAGCTCACCAAAGCCCAGCGAGCGTTCCGACCCCCGGAGGTACACGGCGTGGTCACGCGCCTCGCACTGCTCCGGCTTCACCTTCCAGCGCTTCGCCGCCGCGGCCACCAGCATGGTGCGCGCCGTGGCGCCCGTGCGGCGCAGCGCCTGGAAGACGCCTCGGATGCTGCTGGAGCCGTCGGTGTTCTGGTCCCCGTAGACGGCGTCTCCCACCGCCTGGACGACCTTCACCCGGGCCATGTCCGCGCCCAGCTCGTCCGCGATGACCACCGGCATCGAGCTGCGGATGCCCTGCCCCATCTCCGAGCGGTGACAGACGATGGTGACGAGGCCATCCGCCGCGACGTGCACGAAGACGTTGGGCCGCAATTCCGGCGCCGACTTCGCGCCCACGCCCGGAGCCGCCGCCTCGGCCGACACCGTGGGCACCAGGCCCAGGGCCAGCCCGCCAACGGAGAGGTTGAGTCCTTCGAGAAAGGAACGCCGGGTGAACACCACGGGCTGCTGGCTCATCGCATCCTCGCTACTTCGAGTCAGGCACGCCCGCGGCCTTCTTCACGGCCGCGCGGATGCGCGTGTACGTCCCACAGCGGCAGAGGTTGCCCGCGAGCGACTGGTCGATGTCCGCGTCCGTGGGCTGTGGCTTCTTCGCCAGCAGCGCCGCCGCGCACATGAGCTGCCCGGACTGGCAGAACCCACACTGCGGCACGCCCAGCTCCACCCACGCGCGCTGGAGCGGATGGCCCCCATCGGGAGACAGCCCCTCGATGGTGGTGACCTCGCGCCCGTCCGCGCGACGGATGGGCGTCACGCACGCGCGCACCACCTGTCCATCCAGGTGCACGCTGCACGCGCCACACAGCGCCTGACCGCAGCCGTACTTCGTCCCGGTGAGGCCGAGCACGTCGCGCAGAGCCCACAGCAACGGCATCTCCGGGTCGACGTCCAGCTCCTGCTCGACTCCGTTGACTCGCACCCGGATGCTCATGGCCGTACCTCCTCGCTGGGGCACTGCGCGCCCGTGGCCACCCAGGCCGCGACCAGCTCCCCGAACCTCGCCTGGGTCCCCGGCGCGGGCTGCCTGCCCGAGCCCGGAGCCCATCCCCACGCCACCAGCTTGTCATGAGCGTTGTGCTCGACCAGTTGCTCCAACGTCTTGCCTCCGTTCCGCGCGGGGTCCTTGAGCTGCTCACACAGCTGGCGGGGGCTCTTGCCCACCCAGGACATGGAGCGCGGAGCCAGGTGCCAGTTCGGCGCCCCCGGCACCCTCGCGAGCTCCAGGTTCCTCTCCTGGTGACACCCCGTGCACTCCATGCCCACGACCCCCTTGTCCTCGGGGCCTCGCGTCACCGGAGGGTTGTGGAGCATCTCACCGGAGTCTTGATAGGGGCTGTCGCCGTCGGGGTGACAGTTCGAGCAGCGCGGATGGAGGTAGACACGACTGGTCTCCAGGAACAGCGCGCGTGAGCGCTGCGCCGGGTCCTCGATGCGCTGGAACATGTCCAGCGAACGCAGCTCGCGCGCGTCCACCGGAGGTAACGACTCCCATCGCGCCGCCTCGGAGTCGGGCTGACGCCGACATCCTCCGGCACTCGCGAGGAAGACCACCGAGGCCATGACCGGAAGAGCACGCATCATCGCGACAAGGTTCCGGCATGTCGCCCGGCACCACAAGCCGAATGTTCCGGGGCGCGCGCCACTCAACGCAGGTGGGAGTCACGCCCCTGTTTCGCGCCTCACCGTGAGGCCGGGTCTCGCGGACGCCGCGAGTTCGCCCGCGTGCGGCGGGAGCGACGCACGGGCGGCGCGGGCGGAGCGATGCGAGGGCTCTGCCGAGGCACCTCGGACAGATAGGACACGGGAGTCCTCCCCACGCGAGGCTTGCTCGGCGCGAGAGGAGCCATCATCAGCAGCCAGAGGAAGTCATACATGGACGCGGACCTCAGAAGCCTCGGAACAGGGGACGGCCGTGGGACAGTCCAGCCCAGGGAATCGCGAATGAGACCAGGAGCATCGCGAGCAGGAGGCCCAGGGCCCACAGGCGGTGACGCGACACGGGGGCTTCCGCGCGCTGACTCAGCGCGGACGCCACGTGCACGGTGGCGAGCGCCAGCAGCATCAACGTCGGATGCTCGACACTGAAGAACCGGAGCGAGGGAACGGACAGGCTCGCGCGCAGCCCGCCCTCCAGCGCGGGGGGCGTGAAGGGACTCAGGCCGAAGTAGAGAATCATCCCCAGCAACATCTGGGTATCGAAGGCGGAGACCGCGAGCACCTGGAGCCGCCGGTCCGAGGGAGTCCAGGCCCCGCCGCCGAACCAGCCCCGCAGGGCCTTGCCCAGCGCGAGCAGGACGAGCAGCACCACCGCCCAGCGCAGCCACGAATGGATGAAGAGCACCACCGGGTACGCCATCGCACTCACCGCTCCGCCTCCGACGAGGACCGGCGCTCGTGGCCTCGTCGCCGAATGAAGAAGCGCGGGAGCGAGACGGCGCGCGGCAGGGACATCGAGCCTCCGACGCCTGTCACCCTACTGGACCGCGCGCGCCGCCTCGTGCGTCTTGGTGACGCACCCCGCGTCAATCACTGCCGCACGGGGTGCTTGGATAGCTTTCGCTGAAGGCTCCTGCGTTGGATGCGCAGCAGCCGAGCCGCCTGGGAGATGTTGCCACCGCAATCCGCGAGCACGCGCTGGATGTGCTCCCACTCCGCGCGCGCCAGGGACGGCACCTGATGCTCCAACGCCACGGCCTCGCCCGCCGGCAGTGTGGCCCCCGCGAAGGCGAGCAGGATGTCGTCCACGTCCACGGGCTTGGAGAGGTAGTGCGTGGCACCCCGCCGCACGGCCTCCACCGCGGTGGCGATGCTCCCGTAGCCGGTGAGGACCACCATCGTCGTGCGCGCATCCAGCGCCTTCAGTTCACGGACCAGGTCCAACCCGGAGCCGTCCGGCAGACGCAGGTCGATGACGGCGTAGCCGGGGCGCAGCACGGGCGCACACTCGAGCGCCTCCTTCGCGCTGCCCGCGCCATGCGCCGCGAAGCCCTTGCGGCCGAAGGCCTTCACCAGTCGCTCGCGATAGGGCTCGTCGTCGTCGATGACGAGCACCACGGGGGACACCTCAGGCCGCGGCATGGACAGGCTCCCTCCGGCACGGCAGGTCGAGCGTGGCGCGCGTTCCCTTGCCCTCTTCCGACGACAGCTCCAACCGTCCGCCGCACAGCTCCGCGAAGGTCTGCCCCAGGAACAAACCCAACCCCATGCCCTGCCCCGCGGGCTTGGTGGTGAAGAACGGCTCGCCCAGGCGCGCCAGCACGTCACGCGGAATGCCCGTGCCCTGGTCCTCCACCACGAAGGTCGTCCGCCCCGCGTCGCCGCGCACGCTCACCGTGACAGGTGACTGGGAGGCGTCGCTCGCGTGCAGGCCATTGCGCACGAGGTTGGCCAGCACCTGGACCAGTCCGCGCATGGGGAAACACAGCGACAGGTCCGGGCCCTCCGCGAAGCGCAGGCGCGCAAGCTCCCCCGCGGACAGCTGCTCGCGAAGGCGCTCCAGCACGACGCTGGTCGTCGTTGGCTCCGGCACCTCGCCATAGGTCTGCCCCGCCCGCGCGCTCATCCGCTCCAGGATGTCGCGACACCGCTCCACCTGGTCCCGGATGAGGCGCGCGTCCTCGAGCGCCTCGTGCGGCTCCTCCAGGATGAGGGCCTCCAGCTCGTTGGCCGCGATGGCGATGGTCCCCAGCGGCGTCCCCAGCTCGTGCGCCGCGCCCGCGGCCAGCGTGCTCAGGGACGCCAGCTTCTCCGCGCGCACCGTGAGCAACTGGGCGCGGACCAGGGCCTCCTGCCTGTCTCGCAGCGCGGCGGACACCCGCGCCACCATCAGCGCGATGAGCATCACCGTCAGCGTGAAGGCGACCCACATCCCCAACACATGTCGCGAGTTCGCCGGCATCGAACCGGAGACGTGCGCCAGCTCCCGCAGCGGGACATGGAAATTGACCAGGAGCGCGGGCCCCAGGATGGACAGGAGCGACAGGCCGAAGGTCCAGCGAGGCCCCAGCACCAGCGCCGCCAGGGCCACGTGCACCAGGTACAGCATGGCGAACGGGTTGTCGGGGCCACCGGACAGCGCGAGCAGCGCCGTCAGCAGCATGATGTCGAACGCGAGCACTCCTCCCAGGTGATGAGACTTCACCACCGGCGCGCGGCGGAGCCACAGCGCGAGGAGCAGGTTGGATACGCCTGTCGTCGCCACCACCGCGAGCAACGGCACCACGGGGAGGTCCAGCCCCAGCACTCGCACGGCCACGAACACCGTCAGCGCGGTGCCCCCGACGGCGTGCCAGCGCAGGCGCACCAGCCAGCCCAGGGCAATCGCGCTGGACGACAAGAGGTCCACCACGTCCTGGGCGGAGCGATGAAAGGCGGAGCGCGGCGAGGGATGTCTCGACCACAAGGGGCCGCGCGGGGCCGCCTGCGAGTCGGTGGGCGGGCGGAACACGCCTCTTCTTACCTCGGGAGTCCCCTCCTCGCGAGCGCGTCAAGTTGACGCAGGGCCGCGCGTACACCGGACCAGGGAGGCGGGACACGGGGCCCCTGCTTCCCTGGCCGGTGCGGGCCCGACGACGCTCAGTGGAGAGTCGTCAGACGACCACGGGCTGTCAGATGTAGCCCATCAGCTCACCACGGTCCAAGGCCTCGCCCTTCGAGGTGTAGGACGAGTACCAGGACGTGTTCTTCGTCCCGTACTGGTCCTTCTGGAAGTGCGAGTGCGCACCGGTGGCGTTGCCGGTGCCGCCCAGGTTGCCGACCTGGCAGCGGTTGCAGGTGCGGTCATAGGAGTCGCTGGTCTTGATCCAATGCCACTGGCGGAAGGACCAACCACTGCCGAGGTTGAGCAGCGCCTCGTTCTGGTTGCCGCTGCCATTGCCATTGCAGACGACGCCGGAGGTGCGGACCGTCACGTTCCAATAGACGGTGGCGGAGACGCCCGTCTCGGCGCCCCAGTAGTTGCAGCGCGAGTTCGCGACGTCCACGGCACCGTGGTACGTGCCGCTGGAGTAGTACGTGGTGGCCGTCACCGTGCTGGGGTACGGCGCGACGGCGGTGTAGGCGAGTGCGGCGGTGGGGAGGGCTACCAGGGCCGTCAGCGCCGCGAGGCGCGACTTGGGGCTACGCATCGTTGTTCCTTTCGGGCCGCCCATGCGGCCCCCAGAAGGACTGCTGCTCATCGAGCCTGCTGCAACCGCTGCTTCTCCCTCAGGATCAGGCTCCACTCCTGAAGACCCGTACTCAATGCTCGAATCCACGCGTCGACCTCCGGCACGAGGCGCGGGTCGACGTTGCGCAAGCCCCGCAGCTCCGGCACCGCGCTGGCGAAGCCCAGCCGGGCGAGGCTCTGGAGGATGGACGTGCGCACGCCCACGTCCGACTCGTCGCGGTACAGCGCCACCAACGTCTGGCGCGCGCGGGACATCTCCGGCGCGGGCACGCCCCCCAGCGCCTTCGCCGCCGCCGCGCGCACCTCCGCGTCATCGCCGCGCAAGAGCGTGTGAAGCTGCTCGGCCGACTCCTTGCTGATGGCCGCCGTGGAGATGTTGCCCAGGATTCGCGCCGTCACCTTCGCATCGCTCGAAGCAGCAGCCGCCGCCACCGCCGTGTCGGATGCCGGCCCGTGGAACCCCGCGTAGACGAACTGGTTGTCCTCGATGAGATTCGTCGCGGCCTCCATCCGCACCTCGGGCGAGGCATCGCGCACCAGCCGCGAGTACAAATCCCCGGTGTGCTCCTCCGCGCTCGTGCGGCGAAGGGCCCGCGTGGCGGCGGCGCGCACGGCGGGGTCCGCGTCTTGCGAGGCCCGCTTCCCCACGAGTTGGAGGGTGGCCACGCTCTCGCCCCGGTCCGTCTTCGCGGCCAGCGCCGCCGCCAGGTGCTCCACCATGAGGGGTTCCGTCTCGCGCTCGAAGGCCGCGCGAAGCTGCTCCTCTGGCAGCGTGACGGCGGACTCCTTCAGCAGCTCGCGCAGATAGCGGCGGTAGGCCGGAGACTTCGACTGGAGCCCGCGCCGGATGGAGTCCATCAAGCCCTCGACGGAGCATGTCTCCGGCTGGAGCGCGGGTGGAGGGAGCGGAGTCCCCGTCGCCTGGGCGAGGGACGGGGAGGGAGCCAGGAGGGACAACGACGTCAGCAGGCAGAGCGCCCGGGCCAGCAGGAAGGTGCGCGTCATGGAGAGCTCAGTCGCGGTGGAGGCAGCCGTAGGGGTCCTGGTCCGCGAGCGCGAGCCACACGCGCTCGAAGTCGACGACGCCACTGGCGTAGATGCGCTCGAAGTCCTGGTACGTCGCCTGGAAGCGCGGGTCGACGAGCGCCATGTTCGCCATGACGGGCAGCGCGTCCTTTCCGGCGGCGCGCGCGGAGAAGCGGAACAGCGCCCAGCGCACGCACACGTCCTTCTCCGGCTCGAAGGCGCTCGCGAAGGTCTCCAACACCTTCGCCCGGTCCTCGGACAGCGACAGGTTGTGCGCGGCCGCGCCGCGTCCGTCGGGACTGCCCTCGGTGGTGAGGACCTTCGCGTAGCCGTCGGTGGCGCTCGCGTCCAGCACCGGCGCGGTCTCCATGGGCGTCGACAGCGCCATGTACCGAACGTGCTCGTCGAGCGACTGCGTGCCGATGTTCAACAGCTTGTCCAGGTATGGCGCCGCGTTCGCGGTCCGCTCATGGTCGTTCTTCATCACCCGGGCGATGGTCCGCGCCGCCGCCCAGCCCGCCTCGCCCGACGCCGGGTCCTTGGCGAAGTCCGTCAGGCGCGTGAGTACCTCGGGCGACAGCTGCTTCTGCGTATCCAGCGACGACAGCACCCCGGCACGCCGCTCCGGCTCCAGCGTCGCGTCCAGCCCCAGCTCGACAATCTTCCGGGAGACCTCCGGCAGATGGACGGCCTCCGAGTCCTTCAGCGCCATCGCGAAGACCTTGAACTCCTTCGGCCCCGCCTCGCGCGTCCACCCCAGCACCTCATTCGCCCGACCCGCGTCGTTGCCGATGAGCTCCGTCAGGCGCTCCTTCAAGTACATGCGGACCAGCGGGTCCCTGGAGGAGAGCAGCGGCGCGGCCCACTCGCGGAACGTGTCGAGACTCACGCCCTCGTTGAAGCGCTCCAGGTCCTTCCAGCAGGTGGTGGCGTCGTACCGGGGCGCTCCCGCGGCGGCCTCCTCCCCTGCTTCAGCGCCTGGAGCAGCGCCCGCCTTGACCGGCCCACGGCGTGAAGGGGCGACACCGGAGGCGGAGCCTGGCTCCACCGACTCGACCGGGGCGACGCCGTCGCCGCCACGTCGGGCGACGAGCCCCACGGCCAACAACAGGAGCCCACCGCCCAGCAAGGCGATGGCTCGGCGACGATTGAAACGCGAAGGCCCGTCCGGGGGTGTGGGACGCGAAGACGATTCGGGACTCATGCCCCGCCGACCCTACTACCGGACTCCTCGCCTTCCTTTTAATTTCTTAAAAATCGGAAAAATCCGTCCCAATCCAACAAACGGGCAGTCCTGTCGCCAACGCCCGGAGTGTGTGTTTGAGACAGGTGAGCCGGCTCACGGGGCCGAGGGTGGCACCAGGGAGCTGGTCGCCATCAGCAGGTTGCCGGAGGCGTCCTTGGCGAGCGCGTACAGCTTGATGGGGCCCTTCACCGAGGGGACCTTCACGCGCCACGAGCCCGGTGTGGCGCCGGGCGTGGAGCGCAGGCGGATGACCTCGCCGCGCTCGAACCGGGTGGCCGCGCCCCGGAAGTTGTAGGCGAAGGAGATCTCCAGCGGCTTGTCGTCGGCCGGCTTCGCCTCGAGGCGCACGTCCGCCCAGGTCCCCGTGGGCTCCTTCTTCACGCCCTCCACGGTGAGGCCCTTGATTTCGGGCAGGGGCGTCGCCGGCTTCTGACCGGAGTACGCCTCGCGCACCGCGTGCCACGCGGGCCGCGTCGACTTGCCCGACAACATGCCGAGCCAGAGGCTGGTGTGGTCGAACGTCGAGCTGAAGTTGAAGACGAACAGGCCCAGGCAGTTGCCCGCCTTCACGTGGGGCGCCAGCGCGTTGTTCCACGCGTCGACGATGACGGCGTACTTCTCCTGGTCATCCGGCTCGCGGGCAATGCCGTGGACGTCCTTGGGAGCCTCCCACTCGCCCTGCGCGCCGAACTCGGTGATGAGCCAGGGTTTGGTACCGCCCTCCTTCTTCAGCGCCTCCGGCAGCGCATGGATGCCCCGGCCGTAGACGTTGAGCCCATACGCGTCGAGCGACGGGACGAACTTCTCCCACCACTTCACCGCGAGCACCCACGCGTCCACGGAGATGACCGGGTGGTTCGCGTCCGACTTCTTGATGTCCTGGACCACGCCCTCCAGGAAGCGCGCGTAGGCCTCCTTCGCCGCGTCGCTGGGGCTGTTGAGGATGACCTCGTTGCCCACGCCCCAGGCCAGCACCGCCGGGTGGTCCTTGAAGCGCCGCACGCTCTCCAGCGTGTCCGCGCGCTGCTTCTTCATGCCCGCCGTGTCGGTGAGGTAGTCGAAGGAGTCGTCATCCTCCGCGCCGGGCTGGCCGTGCCGCATCCACAGCCCGACGAGGACCTTGAGGCCGTGCTTGTGCGCGGCGTCCAGGAGCAGCGGCGTCTCCGCGCCCACGCCCCAGGTGCGCAGCGTGTTGACGCCCAGGGCCGCCAGCTTCGCGCAGTCCTGCTCATACGCGGCGGAGCTGCCACTGCCGCTGAAGGTGACACCCTTGGCGACATAGGGGCGTCCATCCACCTGGAGCTGCCATTGCCCGTCCACCCGCAGCAGGGCGGTCCGGGCCTCGGCGGCCAGGGCCGGACACAGCACGAACGCACACAACAACAGCAGGACGCCGCGAGTGGGGCGGAAGCGAGGGGCCATGGGGCGTGGATGGTAACTCCTTTCAGCTCCCATTTCCGGCGTGCCACGAATTCTCGGAGAAGGAATCCCAGGGACCCCGTTCAGCTCGCCAGCAAAGGAGCAACCACGATGAACTTCTTGGGAAGCATCCGCCGGAGCCGGCGGCGAGTCTGGGGAATGGCCTGTGCGCTGGTGCTGGGCGCCTGTGGAGACAGCACGCCGCCGGGAGACGATGGGACATCCTCGGAGCTGGAGACGGACACCACCGCGCAGCCGCTGGCCTTCTCCTCGCCCATGGAGTTCTCGGAGCTGCGCGGCCTGCCCGCGGCGCCCGCGACAATGGACACCACGGTGGGCGAGCTGCTCGCGGTGCTCCCCAGCCCCCGCTTCGACGACCTGCGCGGCGTGCTCTCCGGGCGCCACGTGCCCACCGACAAGGTGCGCGTGCTGACGTCCTATGCCCGCGACTATCCCGTGTTCCTCAAGGGCAATCAGGCCCTGCTGCCCCACGCGGACGGTGTCGTCGCCCTGCAGAACCCTGTCGTCAACTGGCAGACATTGCCCGGCAACGCCTGTTCATTCAGCCATGCGTGCGCCAACCTGTTTGAGGTCTCCGAGCAGGACCCGACCCAGCGCAAGTACGCGGCCGTCGTCGTGGTGGCCCCCGTCGTCGAGCTGGCGGGTCCGGTGGACACGGGCGGCGCGACGCTCGTCATCGCCTCTGGCGCCTACACGTCCCGAGGCTTCCCGCTGCGGACCCTTCCCGTGGTGCGCACCGCGCAGGCTGACCCGGACCCGACCGACGCGATTGTCCCCCCCGGACGCAACGGGCAGAACAGCGGCAGCTTCGTGCTCTACACCAACGTCCTCGACGGCGTGCGCGTCAACACCACGGGCGAGCGGGGCGAGGACGGCTGGCTGGGCGCGGATGGCCCGCCGACCACCATCTCCCACACTGTCACCGGCAACAACGGTCCCGACCCCAAGCTCAACTGCACCGGCACCATCGTCAAGCCGCCGCAGAACGGCAGCAACGGCGGCAACGGCGGACGCTCCGGCGACGTCGTCATCCGCTACACGTCCCTGCGCGGCCCCGGCCTGGTCAACGAGCCGAACAAGGCCTCTCCGGTGACGCCCGAGCAGTGCTTCATGGACGAGGCGCTGCACTGCCAGAGCCTGCGCTGTCGGTGGAACCCCGCCATCGCCCTGTGTGATTTGCTGACCGAGGCGGACAACGCCCAGTGCGGCGACGGCATCGACAATGACCACAACGGCTTCGCGGACTGCCAGGACTACGCCTGCTCCAAGAACCCCCACGTCACGGTGTGCGCTGACGCTTCCTGGGGCCCCATCCAGAAGGAGTCCTCCGCCGAGGCCTGCAGCGACGCCAAGGACAACGACGGAGATGGCGCCGTGGACTGCGCGGACACCAAGTGCCGCCTGCGCGGCTTCTGTCAGCAGTCGCGTCCGTCCAACAGCGAGTTCTCCGAAGACGCCTGCGGCGACACGCTGGACAACGACGGCGACGGGTACGTCGACTGCGCGGACTACTCGTGCCTGAACCACTCGACGACGTGTGGAGCGCAGGGCGAGGGCGGCGACGAGGAGTGCCGCGACCTGCTCGACAATGACGGCGACGGGCTGGGTGACTGCTCGGACCCGGGCTGCCTCGGCAATCCCTACTGCGGCCTGGGCCCCGCGCTGGTCCTCACCAGCGGACTGGAAGAAGCTAGCGACGCGGCGTGCGCGGACGGCCTCGACAATGACTTGGACGGCCACAAGGACTGCGCGGACTACGAGTGCCGCTTCAACCCGCGCGTGCTCTCCGCCTGCGGCACCGAGCGCACCCCTCAGGCCTGCTCGGACGGCCTGGACAACGACGGCGACGGCAAGACGGACTGCCAGGACTCGAACTGCGCGAGCAATCCGTACGCGAAGGTATGCGAGCCGGACGACTACCCCTTCCTCCAGGAAGCCACCGCTGTCACGTGCAGCGACGGCGTGGACAACGACGGGGACAACTGGACGGACTGCTATGACTTCCAGTGCAGCAACAGCCCCCTGACGGGAAGCGTCTGCGGCGCGCAGGAGAACACCTATGCGCAG
This sequence comes from Myxococcus sp. CA039A, assembly GCF_013336645.1. Taxonomy (NCBI): domain Bacteria; kingdom Pseudomonadati; phylum Myxococcota; class Myxococcia; order Myxococcales; family Myxococcaceae; genus Myxococcus; species Myxococcus sp. CA039A. Next base: position 19,561 of record NZ_JABUMQ010000055.1, read on the forward strand.
TGCACGGACGGGCTGGACAACGACAACGACGGGTTCAAGGACTGCGCCGACGAAACCTGCCGCAACAGCCCCTTCATCGGCGACCTGGCCTGCAAGAACAAGGTGCAGACCTTCCACGACGTGTCCCTGTCGGAGTCCTACAACGGGCGCTACGTGGACACGCGCGCGGAGCTCGTCACCGTGGCGCCCGGCGGCGGCAAGAAGGGTCTGGGCGGCAACCGCCCCTCCAAGACGGTGACGGTGACGGTGCTCGAGTCCCCTCCGGGCACCTGTGAGCACTGGGAGACCTACCTGTGCATTCCCCGGGAAGAGCAGCGCACCTGCTTCCTGGGCACCAAGTCCACCGCGGGCGTCGCGGGCACCGCGGGCATCGCCGGGACGCAGCGCATCCTCCGCTCGGCGCGCCGGGACGTGGACATGCTCCGCGCGCTGCTCGCTCCCCAGTCATGGCGGGTGAACCAGGCGAACGGCAACACCCTCTTCAAGCGCGGCGAGCTGGAGCGGGCCGCCTTCGTCTACACGCAGAACATCATGGAGATGGGGGGCATCCTCGCCCAGGCGGGCCTCGTGTGTGACGAGCCGCTCGACGCGCAGGCGCCCTTCTCATCCGCGTACCTGTACGGCGCGCTGTGCCCGCTGATGGCCCACGACGTCACCCGCCTGAGCTACCTCCAGGGCCAGCGCAACTTCTACGGTCTGGCCAGGGAGACCCCCTTCAACTCGCACCTGCGCTACGAGCAACTCCGCGCGGAGTTCGACTCGCTCTACGACGTGCTGGACAGCTCCGTGAACCAGTGGCTCGCGCTCTCCAATGGCATGCAGTTGTCCGCCTGGATGACGCAGAACCAGGTCGCGATGAACGCCGAAGTCATCGCGCTGGAGGCCCAGGAGGCCGCGGACAGCCAGCGCATCACCGCGGCGAACGCGGCGCTGACCGCCCTGCAGACGTCCATGAACAACCGCAAGGCCGCCATCACCCAGCTCACCGAGAGCATCCAGGCGACGGACACCCGCATCACCAACCACTACAACGCCAACAACAAGGACTTCGCGGACTTCGTCCTGGATGTCATCGGCAAGGTGGCCGCCTCGTACGGGGGACAATTCGCCGCCGACCTGGTTGGGAATGGCGCGGAGAGCATGTGGAGTGAAATGAAGAAGAGTTTCAAGTCGGAGGCCAGCGCCACGCCCGTGCCCGGCGCGGGGTCGACGAGCAGCGCGAGCACGTCCTTCCACTCCCAGGTGTGGGAGGCCCTGAAGACCAGCGGCGCCGAGGCGGCCAAGAGCAAGCCCTTCAAGGACACGCTGAAGACGGGCGGCACACTGCTCTGGGACATCATCAACGGCAACCAGAAGAACCCGGCGCGCAGCGTCATCTCGGACGAGGTGAAGAAGGAAATCCTGGCCCAGTCCCAGGTGGAGATAACCCTGGACCTGCTGGACCTTCAGGCCCAGCTCATCAAGGCCCAGGCGGACTACAAGCTGGCGCTGATGGAGCGCGACACGACGCTCCTGCGCCAGCGCAACGCGGTGGCGGCGCGCGACGCGCTCAACGACATCCTCCACTTCGGCAGCGGCACGGAGCTGCGGAAGTTCGACCAACTCCTCATCGGCCAGCAGGTGTACGCACGGGCGCTGCGGACGTTGGACCAGCTCACGATGCGCTACTGGGAGCTCATCCGCGTGGCGGAGTACCAGTACCTGCCCTTCGACCCGAGCACCGGTGAAAGCGCCATTCCCGTCTCCTTCCGCGACAACATCGACTTCCATCTGGGCAACTACCCGGACATGAAGACGCGGCTGGTGGAGGGCCTGGACAGCCTGGCCTCGCACACCGTGCAGAGTCCGGCGCAGTACTACCGGCGCCTGCCCGCTAGCGCGTTCCATGCGCTGTCTGTCAACGAGTTGGAGCGGCTCAAGCCCCTGGGCGAGCTGGTCAACGGGACGACGACGTACCGGGGCGCGCGCTTCCAGGTGACGGCGACGGACCTGGCGGCCTCACCGGACCTGGCCCTGCGCAAGGGCCACCGCGTGCGCAACGTGCGCGTCAACGTGGTGACCACCAGCGGCGCGACGGCCAACGTGTCGGCCGTGCTGGTGCGCGACACGATGGATGGCTTCAAGCTCGGCAACCACTTCGCCGAGTTCGAGCTGCTGAGCAAGGACGACTACACCTCCGGAGGCAACCGGCAGGTGCTGCACTACGTGCCCTTCTCCGCCTGCGCTTCCGGCCCTCCGGCGTGCGACCTCGCCAACGCGACCTGCACCACGCCCTTCCAGTCGGCCTCGTTCACGGACTCGTGCAGCATCGCCCTGGGCGGTTCCACCCCGGCCACCAACTCCTTCTATGACCGGAGCCTCCTGGGTGAGTGGACCCTGCTCATCGACACGACGAGCTTCACCAACCTGGGTGAGGTGCGCGCGGCGGAGGTCGTCTTCCTGACGCTAGGCAGCGTCATCTGATGCCGGGATGACTCCGGGTGCGGGCTCGCGACCAGGCGGGCCCGTGCCCGGAGTTTGGGGTGGCTCCCACGCTCCGGGTGCCGCAGCATGCGGCCCATGGAGACTCCCAAGCCCGTGCCGACGGCTCTCACCATCGCCGGCTCCGACAGCGGTGGTGGCGCCGGCATCCAGGCGGACCTGAACACCTTCTCATTCCACCGTGTCCACGGCACCACCGCGCTCACGGCCATCACCGCGCAGAACACCCGGGGCGTCACCCGCGTGGACGTCCTGCCCGCCGCCGCCGTGGCCGCGCAGATGGACGCCGTCGTCGAGGACCTGGGCGTGGGCGCGGTGAAGACGGGCATGCTCGTCAACGCCGAAATCATCTCCGTCGTCGCCTGGCGACTGAAGGCCCTGAAGCCCGGCCCGCTCGTGGTGGACCCCGTCATGGTGTCCCGCGCCGGAGCACGCCTCATCGACGACTCGGCCGTCGGCGCCTTGAAGGAGCACCTGCTTCCCCTCGCCGACGTCGTCACCCCCAATCGCCATGAGGCGGAGCTGCTCGCGGGGATGGCGCTGAACACGCTGGACGACATGAAGGAGGCCGCGCGGCGAATCCACGGGCTCGGGCCGCGCGCGGTGCTCATCAAGGGCGGAGGCATGTCCGGGGAGCTGCGCGGCCTGGACGTCTGGTTCGACGGCGAGCGAATGGAGACGCTGTTCCTGCGCGCGGTGAAGACGCACAACACCCACGGCACCGGCTGCACGCTGTCCGCCGCCATCGCCGCCTGGCTCGCGCTGGGGCAGGACGCCCGCGAGGCCACCCGGCGCGCCAAGGCCCACGTCACCGCCGCCCTGGAGCACCCCCTTGCCCTGGGACGGGGCCATGGCCCCTTCAGTCACTTCTCCCCTCTGGAGACACCCTCCTGACGCGGTCCGGAAATCCTCCGGAAATAGGCTGTCGATTCGCCTCCCTCCCGTTCGATTCCTGGGCGGGAGCGTCTGCTCCCCCAACACCGTGAGGACCGACCCATGAAGTACCTGCTGATGATTTACGAGAACGAGAAGGCCTGGGAGTCGAAGTCCAAGGAGGAGTCCGAGCAACTCCTGGGTGAGTACTTCGCCTACACGGACTCGGTCCAGAAGAGCGGCAACCTCATCGCGGGCGAGGCGCTGCAACCGACGCAGACAGCGACGACGGTGCGCGTGCGCGACGGCAAGCGGCTGACGACGGACGGGCCTTTCGCGGAGACGCGGGAGCAGCTCGGAGGCTTCTATCTGGTGGAGGCCAAGGACCTCGACGAGGCCATCGCCCTCGCCTCGCGCATTCCCAGTGCGCGGCTGGGCTGCATCGAGATCCGCCCGGTGTGGGAACTCTCCGAGTCCGCGGGCTGAGGCCCGCTGCTCGGGCCCCGGGGCGGTGTCTCGGGGCCTGGGTGGAGTCTTCATGACGGACCTGCCGTCGCTGCTCGAACAGACCTGGCGCGCCGACTATGGCCGCATCGTGGCCACGGTCATCCGGGTCATGGGCGGAGACTTCGGCTCGGCCGAGGAGGTGGTGCAGGAGGCCTTCGAGGCGGCGCTCCTCCAGTGGCCGCGCGAGGGTGTGCCGCAGGAGCCTCGGGCGTGGCTCCTGCGCGCGGCGAAGAACAAGGCGGTGGACCGGGTGCGCAGGGGGGCCCGGCTCGGCGCGCGCGTGGATGCGCTGGAGGTCATCGCGCGACTGGAGCAGGAGCTCGCCTCGCCGCTGGATGGGAGGGACTGGCAGGACCATCCAGATGACTCGCTCCGGCTGCTGTTCACCTGCTGCCACCCCGCGCTGGCGGAGGACATCCAGGTGGCCCTGGCGCTGCGCACGCTGTGCGGCCTGACGACGGAGGAAGTGGCCCGCGCGTTCCTGGTGCCCGCGGCGACGATGGCGCAGCGACTGGTGCGGGCGCAGCGCAAGATTCGCGACGCGCGCATCCCCTACGTCATTCCGGAGGCGGACGCGCTGGCCGAGCGCACCCGGGGCGTGCTGCACGCCATCTACCTGCTCTTCTCGGAGGGACATGCCGCGACGGAGGGCACGGAGCTATTGCGCACGGACCTGTGCGCGGAGGCGCTGCGGCTGGCGAGGCTGGCGCGCTCGCTGCTTCCTCACCATCCCGAGGTGGCCTCGCTGCTGGCGTTGATGCTGCTTCATCACTCGCGTCGCCGCGCGCGCGTGGCCGAGGACGGAGGGCTGGTGCTGTTGGACCGGCAGGACCGGAGTTTGTGGGAGGCCGAGGAGATTGAAGAGGGGTTGAAGCAGCTCGATGCGGCGATGGCGTTGGGCGCGCACGGGCCTTACACCGTCCAGGCGGCCATCGCGGCGCTCCATGCACGGGCGAAGCGTCCGGAAGAGACCGACTGGGAGCAGATCGCCGCTCTCTATGGACGGCTCACCGAGCTGACCCCCGGCCCGGTGGTGGAGCTCAATCGCGCGGCGGCGGTAGCGATGGCGCGCGGCCCGGAGCAAGGGCTCGCGCTGGTCGATGACCTGGAGTCCTCTGGCAGGCTCACCGCGTACCACCTGCTGCCGGCGGCCCGCGCGGAGCTGCTGCGCCGACTGGGCCGCTGGCGGGAAGCCGAGGCTTCCTACCGACGGGCACTCGCGCTGGTGCGCACCGAGCCCGAGCGGCGCTTCCTGGAGGAGCGCTTGCGAGAGGTGCTCGCGAGCCCCCCGTCATCCGACTGACGCGAAGCGGGCCTTTGCGAGAGCGTCGGGGTTCGCCCGCGCGAGCCCCTCGCACGACAAGGGCCCGCGCGGAGCCCCTTGTCGGCCTGCAGTCATCGAGCGTCGTGCCTCAGTTCCAGAGCTCGCGCGCGAGCGTGTCCACCAGCGCCACGGCGACCTCCGGCGAGGGCAGGCCGAGCTCGCGAATGAGCGCGGCATCGGTCGGCTCGGCCACCTGCGCGCGCAGGGCCTCCACGGCGCGCACCTGAGCCTCGCGCACGGCCGTCCGCTCGCTTTCGGGAAGACGCGTGCTCGCCCAGCGGTCAATGGCCCACGACAGGTCGGCGTGCCGCGTCTCATCCTCGGCGATGCGCGCCATGGCCTCGCGCACCTCGGCGTCCTCCGCATGCAGGGCCTGGTGGTACGCCACGAGGGCGCCGTACGTCTCGCGCACGCACCCCTCCACCGCATTGTCGAGCACCACCTCCGCGAGCGGCCTCGGAGGAAGCGCGGCCACCACGGCGGGGCTCGGCGTCGCGCCGTGCTTCCGGGCCAGACGGCCGCAGACCTCCGCGTGCGCCACCTCCTCCATCGCGCTGCGCAGCGCCGCGTCCTGGAGTTCGACGCCCGCGCCGTGCAACGCCAGCTCCTCGCGCAGCCGCAGGAACGCCTGGATGGAGGCCGCCTCCATGTGGGCGATGATGGCGAAGTGGTGTCCCAGGGCATCCGAGCAGTCGACCACGCCATTGGAGCGAAGCCCCGCGGGCCTGCGTCCGTCGCAGCTGCTGGGGCCTTTCTCCAGAATCTCGCTGCGCGTCTCGCGCACCTCACCCTCGGGCGAAACCAGCAGCACGTGCTGCGTCCACGGCCCTCCCCCCGCGCAGATGGTACCCGTGGTGGCGACCACGTTGTAAGTACCGTCGGCGTTCGCCTTCACGGCCCCGTGCTCCAGTTCGGAGCAACTCACCTGATAGGAACGGTCGCCCTCAGCGACGACGCGCAGCACCGCTTCCTGCGGCGTGTCGATGGTGCCCAGGAAGCTCAGGAGCGCCTCCAACGAGTTGTGCGCTGTCACCACGTCCCCCTGCGTGGTCGCGAGATAGTGCGTCACGCAGCTCAGGGAACGCTCGCCACAGCTCGTGCCGAAACCCGTCGTGGAGGTCAGGGCCTTGAGCTCGGAGCGACAGCTCGGTCCATCCGTGGCCGTCACGCAGCGAACGCCCGAGGACGAAAGGGCGGACTCGGTGAAGGGCGGCCGCATCATGGTCGAGTAGACACGGCGCAGTTCGATGAAGTCCGTCGGCACCGAGGGTGACAGGTCCCTGACCGAGAGCTTTCCGTTGATGCAATCGGGTGGCGAATATCCATCAAGGTCCAGGCCGCCACAGCCCGCCAGCACCAGGGGGGAGGCCAGCGAGGCACGCAGCGCCCGCGTGAAGATTTCGCGCAATCGATTCGAATTCATGGAGCATTGTTCCTGACGCAAAGAAGGTCTCAGTTCCAGAGCTCGCGAGTGAGCGTGTCCACCAGGGCCACGGCGACCTCGGGCGCGGGCAGGCCGAGTTCGCGAATGAGGGCGGAATCCGTCGGTTCGGCCACCTCCGCGCGCAGGGACTCGATGGCGCGCAGCCGAGCCTCGCGCACGGCCTCCAGCTCGACCGTGAGAAGACGCGTGCTCGCCCAGCGGTCAATGGCCCACGACAGGTCGGCGTGCCGCGTCTCGTCTTCGGCGATGCGCGCCATGGCCTCGCGCACCTCGGAGTCCTCCGCGTGCAGGGCCTGATGGTGGGCGACCAGCGCGCCGTACGTCTCGCGCACGCAGCCCTCCACCGCGTTGTCGAGCATCACCTCCGCGAGCGGCCTGGGCGGAAGCGACGCCACCTGGGGCCGCTCCGGCGTCGCACCGTACTTCCGGGCCAGACGCCCGCAGACCTCCGTGTGCATCACCTCGTCCATCGCGCTGCGCAGCGCCGCGTCCTGGAGCGCGAGGTCCGCGCCGTGCAGCGCCAGCTCCGCGCGCAGGCGCAGGAACGCCTGGATGGAGGCCGCCTCCAGGTGCGCGATGAGGGCCAGGTGCCGCCCCACGGCATCCGCGCACTCGACGAAGCCTTCCGACTGGAGTCCCGCGGGCCGACGTCCCACTGAACAGCCCTTGTCGCCACGCTTCAGGACGTCGCGTTCCTTCTCGACCACCTCGCCCGAAGCCGACACCCCCAGGACGAACTGCGTCTCCTGGGTCCCCTCTCCGCAGGCGAAGCCCTGGGTCGCGACGACGTTGAAGCTGCCATCGCCGTTCGCCTTCACCGCCCCCCGCTCCAGGGTGGTGCAGCTCAGGGTGTAACCGTCAGCGAAGACACGCAGCAGGGCTTCCTGGGGCGTGTCGATGGCGCCCAGGAAGCCGATGAGTGCCTCCAACGAAGTCTTGGCCGCCACCGTGTCGCCTTCCGTGGTCGCCAGGTAGTACGACTCGCAGAACAAGTTGCAGACGGAGCGAAAGCCCTCCTGAGGAGCCAGGGCGGCGAGCTCCGCCTGACACGTCGCGGGCTGGGACGCCGTCGCGCAAGCCGTGCCCGAAGACGACAGCACCGTATGGAGGCGCGGGTTGCTGCTCCCGTCCCCGGTGTCCTGGCTCCGGCGGAGCTGCACCAGGTCCGGCTGGGTCGCCGGAGACAGGCCACTCATCGCGAGCTTCCAATCGTCCTCACACACGGGAGGCGAGTAGCCCTTCAGGTCCAGGCCGCCGCAACCGGCCAGCAACAGGGGAGAGGCCAGCGAAGCTCGCAGGGCCTTCGCGAAGAGCTGGCGCAGTTGATTCGAGTCCATGAAGGCTCCCATCGAGTGAGCCTCTTTCAACAGCAATGATGGTGCCAGCGAGCTGTCACTCGGCGCGCAATCCGGAACGCTGACAAGCACACCCTGATTTCCCCCAGCCTGCTCAGAAACCTGAGGCGGGGATTGATCAACCCGAAGTCCTTCGGCGTCCAAGCGGGCTCACCATGACGCCACCTCGCTCCGGGCCCCCCTGTGCCCGGAAGAGGGGTCGGCCCACTCTCAGGCCCACACCCATGAAGTTCCGTTCCACCACACCCCTGTCTCTTGTCCTGTCAGCGTTTGTCCTCGGCGGCTGCACGAACCCGACCGACCTCTCGCCCCAGGCCGCCACATCCCAGCGCACCGGGCCACGGCGCGTCCCTCACCACTACATCGTCGTGCTCAAGCCACCCGCGACCCAAGGCATGCTCCTGCCCCAGAAGGCGCGCGAGCACGTACTGAGCGTCGCCAGTGCCCACGCGGCGAAGGTGAGCCGCACGTATGCCCATGCGCTCCAGGGCTTCGCGGCCGAGCTCGATGAAGCGAGCGTGGCGGCACTGCGCGCGGATGCACGCGTCGCGCTCGTCGAACAGGACGCCTGGGTGCGTCTGCACGCGGAGCCGAGGACGGACTCCTGGGGCCTGGACCGCGTGGACCAGGAAGACCTCCCCCTCGATGGCCTCTACCAGCCCACGCACGGCGGCGCGGGCGTCCACGCCTATGTCATCGACACGGGCATCCGCTCGACGCACACGCAGTTCCTGGGGCGCCTGGGAGCGGGCTTCGACGGAGTGGACCCCAACGGCGGCGCGGAGGACTGTGACGGCCATGGCACCCATGTCGCGGGAACGCTCGGCGGTTCGACGTGGGGCGTGGCCAGGGCGGTGACGCTGCATCCCGTGCGCGTCCTGGACTGCGGCGGAGAGGGCACCGTCTCTGGAATCATCGAGGGCATCGACTGGGTCACCGCCCACCATGAGTCTCCCGCTGTCGTAAACCTCAGTCTGGGAATGGAGCCCTCGGAGGCGCTGGACCTCGCGGTCCGCAATGCCGTGGCCGCGGGCATCACCACGGTGGTGGCGGCGGGCAATCGCAGCGGCGACGCATGCGGTGGATCACCGGCCCGTACGCCGGAAGCCCTCACCGTGGGCGCCACCAACCTCGCGGACAGGAAGGCGTGGTTCTCCAACTACGGCGCCTGCATCGACCTGTTCGCGCCGGGTGACGAAATCATCTCCGCGGGCATCGCCGACGACAGCGCGACCGAGGTGCTCTCCGGTACGTCGATGGCCACACCGCACGTCGCGGGCGCCGCCGCGCTCTATCTGGAGGCTCACCCCACCGCCACGCCGACGCAGGTGATGGAAGCACTCGCGGGCGCCGCCATTCCGGGACGGGTGAAGGAGGCCGGGCCGCGCTCACCCAACCTGCTGCTCCAGGCCCGCTTCGCGCCCTCCCCTGGCGATGACCACCGCCCCTGGGCGCACCTGCTGACCCCGCTGCCGGGAACCACGGTCCGAGACACGCCGCGCGTGCATGTGCTGGCCTGGGATGACGTCGCCATCCGCCGCGTGGACCTCTGGGTCAACGGAGTGCTCCTCGCCAGCGACGACACCCGCCCCTTCGACTTCGCCTGGGACACGCGACAGGAACTCAATGGCCCCACCACCCTGGAGGTCCGCGCCTACGACACGGCGCTCAAGGCCCACCGGGCCGCGCCCGTGACGGTGACGGTGCGCAACCCTGGCATCGCCGACTACGACTCGACGCTCCTCGCCCCCCGATGCACCGCGCTCACGGCCTCGTGCGACACCGGGCAGCTCGTCCGGGGAATGGGAGGCGTCGGTCCGGAACCCCATGCGCCCAACACGCTCGGCGGCAGCTGCCCGGATGGAGAAGAGGGCACCTATCTCGTCACCGCGACGCTAGAGGGCCTGCGCATCACCAGCCAGGATGGCGGCCCCCTCACCGCGGGCAGGCAGGTGACGCTCACGGCGACTGTCTTTGGCTTCGTGCCGTTCCTGGAGGAGGTGAATCTCTTTCACGCCCCCGACGCACGCACCCCTCAATGGACACACGTCGCGAGGCTCCAGGTCGAGGTCCCCGGTGAACACGAGCTGTCCACCACCTTCACCCTGCCCGACGGAGGACTCCAGGCGATTCGGGGCGTGCTCGGAACCAATCCCTCCCACGCCAGTTGCGAGCCCGGGATGTGGTTGGACCACGACGACCTCGCCTTCTCCGTGGCGCGCCGGGGCCGCTGAAGCACGCTTGTGAAGTCTCGTCGTAGGGCCCGGGACGTCGTCAGTGCGGTCGAGGCGTCCCCGGGCCCGCATCGAGCATGCGCACCACCACGATGCGACACGCTCCGCACACCACGCCCGCGCGCTCCCAGTGGACCTGGTCTTCCAACTCGCGGGCGTCCTCGGGCCCTTCCTCCAGCCGTTGGACCAGCTCCGCGAGGGCGTCCCGCTCCCCGTCTCCGGGCTCGTCACCGGAGTCGAGCAGGTCCTGCTCACCCTCCAGCACCAGGTTGAAGCGGTAGTACACCTCGCGGGGGCTCAGCGCGCGCCCACACGTCGCACAGTGCCGGGGTCTCGACTCCGTCATCGCAAGTCCCACCCTCGCTCGAGTGAGCAGCAGCCATGGCAATCCGCCATCCCCAGCGTGGCACACTGCCACGCCCTCCCGACACCACTCCGTGAATTCAGGGAGATAGTTTGAGGCACGAGTATTGCTGAGTGGCCGCGTGGTGCTTGTCGCCCCTGGCCCCCCACCACCGTGCCCCGAACATGAATGAGTCGTTTTCTCCCGAAGTCCCGGGGCGCCGTGCCCTGGCGCGCCCGCGCAGCCTGACCCCACCCGGGAGACGGACGCTCTCCGGGGCGCTCGCCCTGCTCATGCTGTCGCTCGGTGCCTGTCGGGACACGCCTCGTGAGGACGAGCCCGGTGAGCAGGTGGAGGAGGCGCCCCATCCGGTCGGCCTCACCATCGACGCCATGGACAACGAGCAGCACGTCCTGCGCGGCGGCTTCCGGGTCGATGCGGGCGTCGTCCGGGTAGAGGTCTACGAGGGTTCGATGCTCCTCGGTGAGGCGGTGCTGGAGGGAGAGGGTCGGTGGAGCATCCCCTGGCAGCCGAGTCACGCGAGCGAGGCCCTGGAGGTCATCGCCTATCACGACACCGGGACGGAGAACCGCACCCGGCTCGACTTCCAGCGCTTGAGCTTCACGTCGCCGGAGAGCCTGTATGCATCCGAGGCGCTCCTCACGCTGCCCACGTCACCTGACACGACGACGCGCTACACCCTGGATGGTTCGACTCCGGGGCCCTCCTCTCCCGTCTACACAGCCCCCCTGGCGCTGTTGAATCGGAGCGGGCAGCCCGCGCCGCTCAGCCTCATCCGGACCAACCCCGAGGTTTCGCCCGAGGATTGGCGCTGGAAGCCACCCACCCTGCCCGTGACGCTCGGCACGGTGGTGCGAGTGCAGCGGTTCGCGGGTGAGACGCCGGTGGAGACGGGGCAGGCGCGCACGTATCTCATTGGCCAGCGGCCCTACACGCTGCCCGTCCTGTCACTGGTGACGGACGCGGAGAACTTCTTCGACGCCGTCCGCGGAATCTATGTCCCGGGCCGCGTCTACGAGGAGACGCCTGGTGGGTTCGAGGGGTGGGGCACCGGCAATTACATGCAGGATGGCAAGGATTGGGAGCGCCCGGTCCACGTCGAGTGGTTCGAGGAAGCGGGCACACCTGTGATTGCCCAGAACGCGGGGGTGCGCATCCACGGCTCGGGGAGCGCGGCGCTGCCGCAGAAGAGCCTGCGGCTGTATGCCAAGGAAGACTATGGCCCCGAGCTGTTCCACGCCGACATCTTCCCGGGCCATCCGCTGCGCGACTTCAAGCGCCTGATGGTCCGCACCTCGGGACAGGACCAGCAATACACCAAGCTCAAGGACTGCGTCTTCCAGGGCCTGCTGCGCGACACGACGCTGGCCCTCCAGGCCTGTCGGCCCACGGTGGTGTTCCTCAATGGCGAGTACTGGGGGCTGCATGAGCTGCGCGAGCGCTATGACGAGTATTACCTGGCGAGCCACCATGGGCTGAACCGGAAGGACCTCGTCATCCTGGAGAATGCCGGCGACCTCGACACGGGGGAGCCGGAGGACAGCCTCCCGTACACGGAGCTGCTGACGTACGTGCGGGAGCACGACCTCTCCGTCCCCGAGCACTATGCACACGTCGTGGAGCGCATGGATGTGGAGGACTTCATCGACTACCACGTCGCGCAGCTCTATTTCGGCAACGAGGACTGGCCGGACAACAACGTCAAGTTCTGGCGCAATCGCGCGGGGAACGGCGCGACGGGAGCCGGGGACGGTCGCTGGCGCTGGCTGCTGTACGACCTGGACGCCTCGTTCTTCGCGGGGCCGGAGTTCAACTCGCTGGGACGGCTCCTGCATGACGAGCGCCTCGGCGAGCCCTTCGTGGTGCTGCTGCGGAGCCTGCTGAAGTCGCCCGACTTCAAGGGGCTATTCATCGCCCGCTTCCGCTGGCACCTGGAGAACACCTTCGCGCCGGAGCGAGTCGTCGCGTTTCTCGACGCGGCGGCGGCGCGACTCGAGCCCGAGCTGCCCGAGCACATCGGGCGGTGGCGGTACCCGACCTCGATGGAGCGCTGGCGTGAGGACGTCCAGTTCATGCGAGACACCGCGCTGCGGCGACCGGCCGCGCTGCGCGGGTTCCTGGAGCAGGAGCTGGGCGCGCCGTAACGGGCCGAGGGCGCCCGCCCTTCCGCGCCCGGACGCTCGACGTCTCCATGCCACGCCGACCCGAGCTGGATGCCCTGCGCGGACTGCTTCTCGTCTTGATGACGCTGACGCACCTGCCCACGCGGCTGAACGCGTACAGCAGCCAGCCGTTCGGCTTCGTGTCGGCGGCCGAGGGGTTCGTGTTCCTGTCGGCTTTCCTCGTGGGGGGCTCGCACGCGAAGAGCTGGGACACACCCGTGCGCCTGTGGGCGAGCCTGCGAAGACGCGCGCTGAAGGTCTACGCGCACCATGTCGGGCTGTTGCTCTTCGCCTTCACCGTCATCGGCACGATGGGGTGGCTGGCGAACCGGCCCGCCATCCGCAACCTGCTCGACTTCTACCACCAGGAGCCGCTCACGGCGCTGCTGAGCAGCCTCGTCCTGCTGTACTGCCCGCCACTGCTCGACATCCTGCCGCTGTATGTCGTGCTGCTGTTCCTGACGCCGTTCGTGCTGCTCGCGGCGCGCGAGGCGGGCTGGGCGAGAGTGCTGTGCCTGAGTGGACTCGTGTGGCTCTGGGCGCAGCTCGGGTTGAAGCGCACGCTGTACACGTGGCTGGGAGACCTCACGTGGCTGCCCGTCAAGATTGACCAGTCCGGGGCGTTCGACTTGTTCGCCTGGCAGTTTCTCTGGGTGCTGGGCGTGTGGACGGGAAGCCAGCGGGCCAGGACGAAGGTGTCCCTGGGACGCCCATCCTCGGTGCTGCTGGGGAGCGCGTGGGTGGTGTGCCTGCTGTTCCTGCTGGCGCGGTACGAGGTGGAGCCCTTCGTGTTGCTCACGAGCCTGCCCGTGCTCCTGGACAAGTGGACGCTGGCGCCGCTGCGGCTGGTGAACTTCCTGGCGCTGGCGGTGCTCGCGGACCGGGGCTCACCGCGCGTCTATCACTGGCTGAAGCCGCGGGTGCTGGTGCTGCTGGGGAGCGCGTCGCTTCCCGTCTTCAGTGTCCACCTGGTGCTGTGCCTGTTGAGCCTGGCGCTCATCAACGAGAACGAGGCGCCGCTCGACAGCCTGGAGGAACTGGCCGTGCTGGTGGTGACGTTCGCCAGCATGCTCCTCGTGGCCGTGCGTCACCGGCGACGCACGGCGCTCCCGGGGTGATGGCGGTCAGGGCGACGGCTCGGGGCACGCGTAGACCGTGATGACGACCTCCGCGTTGATGCTCACCGCGAGGGCGAGTGCCGCCACGGGGAGCTGGTAGCGCACCTGATGCGGCGTGGCGCCAGCTTGGATGCCGATATCCAGTGTCCGCTCCGAGCACCGGTCCCACTCCTCCCGCGCGTCCTTGGGGAGGTGGGTGATGAGGGTCGCCAGACGCATCACCGCCTCCTCGGGCGACTCGGGTTGCTCGTCGAGCTCCAGGCACGCGAACCCGTCCTCTGCGTGAACCGGGGCGACCGAGTCGCCTAGCGCGCTCAGCAACCTGGACAGGCCGAACTGACTCTTGAGGTCCAGGTCGACATTCAGGAACGTGGTCTCTGCGTGCCGCGACATGGGTTCTCCTGACAAGGTCACTCGCCGGGAATGGACTGACCAGGGCCAAGGCAGCCCGAGCATTCGACGGGAGCACCGTCCTGACGGGCCGTCATGTCACGTCGCCTGACAACGTGCCTCGAAATCGGTGGGCGAAGCTTCAGGGTGTCACCCTCTCCCCAGAGAGGGCGCGCTCACTCCTGGGGTTCGGGATCACCTCGGAGTGCGTGAGTTCGGAGAACGAGGTGCTGGTGAGCGCCTCGACAAAAGCCACCAGGTCCGCCCGCTCTTGAGGGGTGAACGGGGGTCGTCGGGCGCCTCGGCCGACGCGGGAATCCAGCTCGCGCTCCACGGCCTCGCGCAGCGAGGGAACACCACCGTCGTGCATGTAGGGGGCCGTGAGGGCGGCATTGCGCAGGCTGGGAGTCCGGAAGCGCCCCATGTCCTCCGGGCGAAGTGTCACGACGAAGCGCCCCAGCGCGGCCACGTCCTCTCGTGTGGCCACGGCGGAGAAGCGCTCGGTCTCGGACATTCGGGTCACTTCGCGAGCCACCGTGGGCAGCCGCGACTTGAGGTCCTCGCGCGGCTCGCCCGCGTGGAAGCGCCCATCCGTGAAGGTGGCCGCCTGGGGGCCCACGGTGTGGCAGCGACCGCACTCGGCGCGACCCAGGAACAGCTTGAGGCCCCGGCGCTGGGACTCGTCGAGCGCGGCGGAATCCTTGCCGAAGTGGAAGCGCTCAAACGGAGAAGGGCCGGACTTGAGCGTGCGCACATAGGCCGCGATGGACCGGGTGATGGTCCCGGTGGAGACCTCCTCGTTGGGAAAAGCCAGGGCGTGGGCCGCGGCATGGCGCTGACGGACACGAGCCACCAGGTCCTCGGGAGAACTCAGCGCGTGCTCTTGAGGATGCAGGAGCGGGTCGAGGATGAGCGCTTCCAGGGAGGTCCTCCGCCCATCCCAGAACAACGTCCGAGCATCCGCCACATCGAGCAGGCTGGGAGCATTTCGCGTGCCCACGCGGTGATGCGCGCCGAGAGAGCGAGCATCCCTGTCGGAGAAGACGCGCTCCGGCAGATGGCAAGACATGCAGGCGACCCGGCCATCGGCGCTCAAGGAGGTATCGAAGAACAGCGCGCGGCCGAGCACCTCCCGCTGCCGCTCGGACGCCGACGCCGTCATTGCCAGACAAAGGCCGGACATCACGGCCCAGCTCAAGAGTTGGCGCAACGAAAGCCCCCTGCCTCTCCAACGTCAATCCAGCCGTGTCGAACAACCATCAGACCCGGGGATTCGCACCCGGGAGAAAGGGCCCGCTCAGAACACCTGACGGAGCCCGAAGCGACCGCGGGCGCGCGCGGAGTCGCCGTCCACGGCGACCACGGGGGCGTACTGCCCAAGTTCCGGGTCATAGGCATGAACCGAGCCGGACTCGAGCTGGTACACCCAGGCATAGAGGTTGAGCTGGCGGCGTGCGAGCCCTTCGGCGACGACGGGCAGCGAGCGCAGGTGCTCGACCTGGACGAGGACGTTCTCCATCACGGCCGCGGTCTGCAAGGAGGGGCCGGTCAGGTGGCTGTAGCTCTCCTGGAGGATGCGGCGGGTGGGCTCGGCGTGGCGGAGCCAGTCGCGCATCTCCGGGAGGCGGGCCAACTGCTCGGGATGGAGAAGGCCCTGCATGGCGCCGCAGCGGGTGTGGCCGCAGACGATGATGTGGCGCACTTCCAGGGCCGCCACGGCGTACTCGATGGTGGCCGCCTCGCCGTTGTTGGGGGTGCCGTGTGGCGGGACGAGGTTGCCCGCGTTGCGGATGATGAAGAGCTCGCCCGGCCCCGCGCCGGTCAGCTCGTTGGGGAGGACTCGCGAATCCGAGCAGGTGATGAAGAGCACCTCGGGGCTCTGCGCCTCGGCGAGCCGGGAGTACAGCTCCTGCTTGGAGCGAAAGACCTCCGTCTGGAAGTGATGAAGGCCGGGGATGAGTTTCTCCATGGAGAGGAGACTTCCCCATGAGCGGGGGCGCCGACAACCCTGATGTCGAGGAGAATGTCGTCCGCAGTGCGACATCGAGGAGGGCTCGGGTTGCGCACACTCGGGCCGTGCGATGCAACTTCGAACTCCTGATTCTCGCCAGAAGCGGTGAGGCATCGCCCCATTCATCGTCGCCGTTGAGTCAGCGGGAACAGGCGATACTGGGACCGTGAGCGAGACCGACGGAGCCGGGGCCGAGGGAACGCAGCGCCTGCTGCGAGAGACGTACTTCGAGAACGAGACCTTCACGAACCTCGATCTCCAGAACGCCGAACTGGCCGACAAGGAGTTCTATCGCTGCACCTTCGAGAACTGTCAGCTCCAGGAGAGCCGGTGGAAGGACAGCATCCTCGAAGCGTGCGTCGTCCGGGGATGCAACGTCACGCGCGCGCAATTCGGCCGGATCGCGCTCAGGGAGGTCCGGTTCGAGGGCTCCAAGCTGATCGGCATCGACTGGAGCAACATCGCCTCGAACCCGGAGTTCTCGTTCGTGGATTCAGGCCTGTCCTACTGCTCATTCGTCGGGCTCAGCATGAGGAAGATGGAGTTCCTGCGCTGCGTGGCCCGCGAGGTGAACTTCTACGACCTGGACCTGACCGACTCGGACTTCAAGGGGACGGACCTCTCCGGAAGCAACTTCCGGGGCTGTACGCTGACACGGACGGACTTCTCGGAGACCCAGGGAGCGTTCCTGGACCCGGCGCACAACCGGCTGAAGGACACCCGTGTGCCGCTGGACTCCGTGGTCAATCTGGCCAAGACACTCGGCATGCGCGTGGCGGGATATCACGACGAGGTGTCCACGAAAGCGAAGAAGAAGGCTCGGTAGCGACAGGGCCGAGCCTTCTCGGACGGCAGGGATTTGTCAGAAGGGAGGCGTGTCGCAAGAGATCCAGTTGCAGTTCGACCTGAACGCCCAGGTCAGGTGATATCCATCACCGTCCGCGTCCAAGACATCCCACCGATGGTTTCGGATGTAGTACTCCTGCACGCCGCAGGCTTGGCCACCAGGGCAGGCCCAATAGCTGGCGGAATGCCACCAGTACGACGCCATCTCCCCTGCGAAAACGGCCCAGGCCCCTCTCGCGACATTGTCGTAGGAGAGCTGCAACCTCAAACTCCCCCGATAGGGTGCGGCCTGGATGAAGGCCGTCTTCGCGTTACGGGAGGCCGCACCATTGCCGGTTCTATTGGGCAGACAGTCGAAAAACTCTCCCCACTTGTAGCAGGCAGAATCTCGCCAAAGTGGCCCCTGGTCACTCGTCCATGACTGGGTGACAGAGTCTCCCGTCTGCGCACCAGGATCCGGAGCAAATCCCTCGGAGAAGTCCAGGCTCGGGACGGCCGCATCCCACGCAGGCAGATGGAAGTCCTCGGGCGCCTCCCGGCGCGATTCGGCCCTGACCAATGCGTCCGGCGGCGTGGCGCCTCCCGTAAGCCGGCGATAGAGCGCGACGGCGGAGCGGTCGGCCCCCTCCTGGTCGCGCAGGAAACGCCCATCCTCAACGGGCCCGCGCTCCACGACGAGGAGGCCACCGGGCTGCACATCGTAGAATTCAACGAAGTGCGCGGGTGCCATCTCGACACGGGCAACCAGGTTGTTGAGTTCATCGAGCTTCGGCCGCAGCTTCTGCGTGGCGTCCAATGCGGCCGCCGGGTCGGATTCGTAGAGTTGGTCGATGCGCTGGAGTGACAGTTGCGCCTCAGCCAGTGATGGAGGGGCGAGGTTGATCGGCGTTTGACCATCATCCAGAGAATCACTGCACCCTGTTGACGCCAATGCGGCCGCCAGCAGGAACCCCCGTCGAAATAGGCCATTGCGCTTCATTGCGTATCCTCCAATCACGTCATTGGGCACGCCCAACTGCCCATTCACATACCCCGACGGCCCGCGAACAAACATCCCTAAGGCTAGGGATGGACCTGTTCGCGTTGCGACCCGCGAAATCGCGTCGGCACCGAGGGCACGGAGCCTCATCTGAGCGATTCTGGACACTCGCCACTCATGCAACCAGGACTCTCATGCAAGTCAGTTAATATACGACTGCCTTTCCACCCTGAACACACAGGAGCGCCTCATGTCAGTTCCGACTATCGTGAAGCACTTTCTACGTGGTGCGGTGATAGTTTCGGCAGGGGTCTTGCTTGGTGCCTGTGGCGAGCCCCTTGCGTCCGAGGAAGAGGGAATCGACACGGGAGACACCGTCACCGCCCTCGACATCCCTCCTCCAACGGCAACCATGGGATGCGGAAGAAACCCGCAAACCTATGCGGTCTCCTGCACCGGCAGCGCCAGTAACGGTGTAGCGCCGTATACCTACCAGTGGTCGATCATTGATGACTTCGGGAATGGGCCGTATGGCGACCACTGGTGGAACAACTCGACCACCTATAGCGACTACTGCCAATGGGGGCTCTACACCTACGGGACATACTACGACAAATACATCCGGTTCCGTGTCCTCGACGCCAACACCTACGTGTCGAACGTGGTTCAGGTCAAGTACCGCTGCTGGAGTCCAAACTAACAGCACGCCGCATATGACTGAGCGTGCTTGACGTCTCGCAGAAGCATACTCAGTGACACCTCCCGGACGAACGTCGGAACCCGCCCACCGAGAAGTGGGCGGGCGGCGTGGGCAGCTTCAGGCGGCCGCGACCAGCTCAGATGAGCGAAATCGAGTCGCACATTTGGAATGGTCGCCTTCGGCGGGCGTCCCGCAGCATTCCTTTTGCGTGGGCACGAACAGCTAGTCAACGCAACAAACAGACCTATCAACGGTGTAGCCGCCCCCCTCGTCCACCCTGACGACGGTGCATTTCCCATAGCTCTTGACGCTACTGCCGCGACGCGCGCAGTCTTCCCGTCCGTACTGAAGTGATTGAGCACACGCAGCCGCATATGATTCTCGTTCAGCGCGATACAGCAAACAGGACTCCAGGGCGCCCTCATCGCTGACCGGATCTTGCGGCGATGCGCCCGGTTCAATGCCGCCACACCCAAACAGAATGATCGCTGAGAGTCCCACGGCAACAATCCCATTACGCGCCATGAGATTCCTTCCTTTCGAGTCACGACCACGCAGAAACCATAGCATCACACAACATTCCTAACAACATGGGCATCCAAGAGCCCCTTCGGCGCTTGCCGCAAAACCGAAGGACTCGTGCGGCATTGAATTCCCAAACTCCCAGAGGCAGTCTTTTGGTGGCTCCTCGACAGGCCCGCCATGGCCGCTACTCTATTCGCCGCGCGCAACCACTGCGACAACGTCGGTTGGGACACTCCCACCTGCCGGGCCAGTGTCGAGGCATTCACCGCGCTCGGTCCCACCATCCGCTTCACCATCTGCGCCTTGAATGCGTCTGTGTACGGCACTTCAACCGCCTGCACTCGCCCCCTTCGGGTGGTCAGCTCGGCATCTCAGCCGAGGCGACTTCTTCCCTGACACAGGGGGGTGGTGGCTCACGTCCGAGGAAGCGGCGGGAGCCGAGCAGCAAGCCGCCCTCCGTGCCGAGAACTGCGGAGACAGCCGGAAGGAAGTCATCTTGAAGTGGCTCCTGGAGATGCCCGCCGACAAGCGCCCTGGTGACATGACGATTCTCCACGTCGGTGTCGAAGCCTTCGCGCTCCACCCCGCACAGGTCGACCCGCGAATCTCCCGGGAAATCGGCGCCGCCCTCAAGGCGTTGCACTTCACCCGAGGCCAGCGCCGGATGGGGGACGGGACACGGCCACTCGTCTACTACCTGCCGGATGAACTGCGGAACGCCCCCACCGAGAAGCATGGGGAGCGTCGTGGGTAACATCAAATTGTCGCGAGCAATTCAGACGAGCACAGGTGCGTCGCACATCTGAAGAGATTGCTCCTGGCTACCTCTCACTCGATGTGCCCCAGACATCCCTATTCGCTCTGGACTTCCCCGCCGGGAAAGGCGCCCGGGCAACAGGCAGACAGGTCAACCGTATAGGACCACTCATCCTGCCAGACGACTTTGCAGGTTTTGACGCGAGTAGCACCAGTGCCGAATTGACTGCAGTATGCCTGTGCATCCCTTTTTGCATAGGAGCATGCCGCCTCACGTGATTCCGCCACACCACGGAATAGCAGGCAGAGTTCACTGGCGCTCTTGTCGTCGAGAGGGGCTTGCGGCGGCGTGTCTTGTTCGACCCCGCCACAGCCCGAGAGGACTATCACTGCGAACGCTACGGCAGTAACCCACCTGTGCATCATGTCTCCACCCCTTTTGGAATTTGGAATTCGCGCAAAGCATATATTTCCGGGGCACGGCAAACAACCCAGCCCCCGCTTCGCAGCCCCAATTCTTTGCAATGGGGCCAGAGATCCACTGCTTCAGGGTTTCGCCCTGGCTCGGGTGAATGCAAGTGGTTTCCACTATTTCAAAACAGTGGGCGATACCACCTGTGTCGTTGCAGACTGCGAACTCTCTTCGGAAAGCGCACTCATTTACGTGGGGTGCATCTCACCGTTGAAACCCCTCCTCGTGGCCCCTCTGTCATTGCCGGGGTCATCCAGCGACTGAGCGTGTCCCAGCTCAAGAGACACAAGCTGTGCCCCCGTGCTTGGTACTTCGCCAAGGTGTTGCGGTTACCCGAGCCCACCACGGGGGCGCAGTAGGTCGGCACCGAAGGACACGCCCAGCTTGAGCACTACTTGTCGACGGGCGAAGACGTGCTCGGGGTGTTCGCGAAGTCGGGGGCGCACCTGCTGCCCACGCCCGGCCCCGACCTACTCGTCGAACAGCCCCTCGACGGTGCCCCGCCACTGACGGCGGGTGGCATCCCGTTCACCGGCTTCATCGACCTCGTGGATGCTCGACAGCTCGCCTCCGACGGCGTCCTGCGAATCACCGACCACAAGTTCACGAGCAACGTCGCGAGAAACGCCGCGACGCCCGAGCAGCTCGCCGACGCCAACACGGAACCCGGCCTGCAAATGGTCGGCTATGCCGCGTGGGCACTCAGCCAGGTCGAGCGATTCCCGGGCCTGCGCGAACTGGAGCTGGAGCACCTCTACTACCAGACCCGGGGCCAGCACCTTGCGGTGTCCGTCGTCGCCTCCGTACCTGTCGGGCACGTCGCGCGCGAGTGGCGGACCAAGGTCGAGCCCCAGGTCGAAGCAATGAAGGCGCACGCGCAAGCCGCCCGAGCTGCCGATGTGCCCGCGAACTTCGGCCCCGCCTGCACCAAGTACGGCGGGTGTCCGTTCATGGCCAAGTGCCTTTCAGGAGAGAAGACCATGTCGCTGCGTGACAAGCTGCTCGTAAGCGACCGACGGCCGACGTCCTGAACTGGGGTGGACCCGCCGGTTCACTCCGGCATGCGACGACCCAATCCGGATGAGTGGAAGCAGTTGGTAGAAGAGTTCGAGGCGAGCGGGCTGACGCAGA
>NZ_JABUMQ010000560.1:0-3497 GCF_013336645.1 Myxococcus sp. CA039A
CAACAACCCGCTGGCGTACATCGTGTCGAACCTGGAGCACGCGAGCGAGGAGTCGGACGCGCTCGCGCGTGAGCTGGGAGAGGCGCGGGACGCGGGGACACGACTGCGCGAGGTGGGGCAGGCGCTGCGCGAGGCGTTGCATGGCGCGGACCGGGTGCGCCGCATCGTCCGGGACTTGAAGACCTTCTCGCGGCCGGACGACGAGAAGCAGGGGCCGGTGGAGCTGGGGGCGGTGCTCGACTCGGCGGTGAAGATAGCGATGGGCGAGCTGCGCCCGCGCGCGAAGGTGGTGCGCGACTACGGGGACGTGACGTGGGTGGAGGGGAACGAGGCGCGGTTGGCGCAGGTGTTCCTGAACCTGCTCATCAACTCGGCGCAGGCGTTGCCGGAGGGCCGGGCGGAGGAGAACGAGGTGCGCCTGGTGACTCGCGGTGGGCCGGACGGGTGGGTGGTGGCGGAGGTGCGCGACACGGGGAGCGGGATTTCACCGGAGTCGCTCGGGCGCATCTTCGACCCGTTCTACACGACGAAGCCGGTGGGCGTGGGCACGGGGCTGGGGTTGTCGTTGTGCCATGCGTATGTGACGGCGATGGGCGGCACCATCTCCGTGGAGAGTGAGCTGGGTCGCGGCTCGGTGTTCCGGGTGACGTTGCGTCGCGCGAGGGAAGTGGGCGCGGCCTTGAGCTCGGAGGCGCGGGGGCGGTCGCGGGACTCGTTGTCGGATGCACGAGGGCAGGTGTCGGGGAGCGGGTGGGCCGCGGTCAGAGGCTCGGGTGAGCGCGCGGCGGAGTCGGAGTCGAGGTCCGCGCGGGAGCGTCCGTCATCGCCCACGGGTTACCCGACGGTGCCCGGGGCGCGGTCCGTGACGGAGCGTCCGTCGTCTCCCCTGGGCCACCCGACAGTTCCGGAGTCAGCTCCGCTCGCGCGTCCCGTGACGGAGCGTCCCTCGTCACCCACGGGCTACGCCACGGTGTCCGAGCCGAGGCCGGTGACGGAGCGCGAGCCCTCACCCAAGGGCCATCCGACGGTGTCCGAGTCGGCACAGGGCACGTGGTCCACGAGGGAGCGCACGTCCTCACCCACGGGCTATCCAGTGGTGCCCGAGTCGTCACAGAACACGCTGTCCGCGCTGGAGCGCACGCCCTCACCCACGGGCTATCCGGTGGTGCCCGAGTCATCACAGGGCATGCGGTCCGCGACGGAGCGCACGGCCTCGCCCACGGGCTACCCGGTGGTGCCCGAGTCATCACAGGGCATGCGGTCCGCGACGGAGCGCACGGCCTCGCCCACGGGCTATCCGGTGGTGCCCGAGTCGTCACAGGGCATGCGGTCGGCGCTGGAGCGCACGGCCTCGCCCACGGGCTACCCGGTGGTGCCTGAGTCGTCGCAGGGCATGCGGTCGGCGCTGGAGCGCACGGCCTCGCCCACGGGCTACCCGGTGGTGCCTGAGTCGTCACAGGGCATGCGGTCGGCGATGGAGCGCGCGTCCTCGCCCACGGGCTACCCGACGGTGCCCGAGTCATCGCAGGGCATGCGGTCCGCGATGGAGCGCCCGTCCTCACCGACGAGCTCCCCGACCATCTGGGAGTCACCGCACGGAGCCAGGCAGGCGACGGAGCGCGATACTTCACCCACGGGCTACCCGCCGGTGTCCGAGCCCGTGGGCTTTCCAGCTCCGCGTGGCACGGCGGCGGGCCTCGTGATGGACGCGGGCTCCGCACGACTCCCGGGCCCCGTGTCTCCCTTCTCCGCCGAGAGTGGCGCGAGCCCCGAGGCACGTGCTCCCATCACGGCCCCGGAGTCGCTGGCCCGGGCGCCGACGAGCCCTCCTCTCGACGCTGGTGCTCGTGTCGGGACGCCATCGGTGACGACGGAGCCCGTCCGAGCCGAGAACTCGCCGCCGGTCCGGGGGCGGGTGCTGGTGGTGGACGACGACGCCCTGGTGAGCGGTGCCATCCGTCGCACGCTGGCGCGAGAGAACGACGTGGACGTGGTGGTGAGCGCGCGGCAGGCGCTGGAGCGACTGGTGGCCCCCGAGCCCCAGCGCTACGACGTGGTGCTGTGTGACCTGATGATGCCGGAGATGACGGGGATGGACCTCTACGAGGCGCTCGTGCGCACGGCGCCAGCCGTGGCGGAGCGGGTGGTGTTCATCACCGGAGGGGCCTTCACTCCGACGGCGCGCACCTTCCTGGAGCGGGTGGAGAACCCGCGCGTGGAGAAGCCCTTCGACCCGGAGGCTCTGCGGGCGCTGGTTCGGGCCGAGGTGGCCCGAGCCCGCCTGGTCACAAATCCAGCACCAGCCGCTTGGAGCGAGCGCGCGACACGCAGATGAGCATGCGCTCATCGCCGGCGGGTTCCTGCTGGAAGAAGGTGTCGCGGTGCTCGGGCTGTCCCTCGCAGACGCGGGTGACGCAGGTGCCACAGGAGCCGGCCTCGCAGTCGCTGGGCACGCGCAGGCCATTGCGGCGCAGCACGTTGAGCACCGACTGGCCCTTGGGCACGCTGAGCACCTGACCCGTGCTGCGGATGGTCACCTCGAAGTCGGTGTCCTCCTTGCCCAGGGCGACGCTGTTGCCTTCGGCGCCGAAGGACTCGAAGTGGACCTTCTCCCAGGGCCAGCGGTGGCGCGTGGAGGCCTCGCGCACGGCCTTCATCAAGCCCGTCGGGCCACAGCAGTACAGCCGCGTGCCCGGCCCGCGCGTGGACAGCAGCCCCGACACGTCGAGCCCCTTGTTCGGGTCTCCCCCGTCGAAGTGGAAGCGCACCCGGTCCGCGAACGGCGCGGAGGACAGGAGCTCGCGGAACGCGGCGCGCTCGGGAGCGCGGACGCAGTAGTACAAGACGTAGTTCGCCCCGGTGCGCTGGAGCTGTCGCGCCATGGACAGCAGCGGGGTGATGCCGATGCCGCCCGCCACCAGCAGGTAGCTGCGCGCGAACATCAAGGGAAAGTCATTGCGCGGCGTGCTGACCACCAGGACGTCGCCTTCCCGCACGCGCTCGTGCATGGCGCGCGAGCCGCCGCGGCCCCGCGCATCCTTCTGCACGGCGATGACGTACCGGTGCGTCTCTTCCGCGTCGTTGCAGAGTGAGTACGAGCGCAGCGCGGAGTCCTTGCCGGGGACGCGCACGTCCAGGTGGGCGCCGGGCTCGAAAGCCGGCAGCTCGCCACCTTCTTCCGGGACCAGCTCGTACGACAAGATGTCCTCGGCCTCCGTCGCAATCCGGGCTACGCGCACGCGCTGAGCATCATTCATCACGGTGTTCACTGCGTTCCCCTCTTCCCGTCCCGCGAATGCAGCGGGCCCACCACCCTTGGCGCCGAGACGGAGATTGAGCAGAGGTGGTTCCGCGTGGGATTGGACCGGGGGGCGGTCGGCACGTCGCCTCCCCGACGGCCGCCAGGACACCGGAGCCTGGCCAAGGGTCACCCAGGAGCATCCGGTTCCCTTGTTGAGCACGGTGCTTCCCTGTCAGGGGGGCGGGGCCTCCAGGGT
>NZ_JABUMQ010000561.1:0-3479 GCF_013336645.1 Myxococcus sp. CA039A
GCCCGCTCTGTCTCCCTGCCAGCGCTTCTTTGGGGCATGGTGGAGATATGTCGCCTGTTGAGCCCGACGTGAATCCTTCAGTCTCCGACACGCCCCCACCCGCCCCGACCCAGACGGCGAAGCCCGAGAAGCCGACGCTGATGGGGCGCTTCAAGACGCTGATGCTGGAGTACGGCCCGCTGGCGCTGGTGACGAACTACGCCATCTTCGGCCTGGTACTGGTGGGCTTCTACTTCGCCATCAAGCTGGGCTTCCAGCCGTCGAGCGCTGGCGAGCAGGCTGGCTCGTGGGCAGCGGCCTACGCGGCCTCGCAGGTGGTGAAGCCCTTGCGACTGGCGGCGGTGTTCGTGCTCACGCCGCTCATCGCGCGCATCCCACCAGTGGCGCGCTTCATCGAGCGCAACAAGCACAAGTGGAGCTTCTGAGCGCACGCGGCGACCCGAGCCTGGGCCGCCGCGCGCGAACGTCACCGACTCAGAAGGCGGGGACGCGGAAGTCCTTGATGATGCCCATGTGCTGCATGCCGGTGGCGGCGCTGTCTCCGGCCTGCACCGGCGCGATTTCCGACAGCGGCGTGTAGACGCGGCTGTCGAGCACCAGTCCACCCGGGAAGGTGCTGGAGCCGATGACGGTGGACTGGCGGTACTGGTTCAGGTCCGCGTCCACCAGGACGTGGTCATACGGCTTGCCCCGGCTGAAGTTGGTGTTGACGTTGCCGTTCTTGTCGGCCGGATACGGCGCGGTGGTGACGACCACGTCATCGAACGTGGAGAAGCAGGACTCCGAGCGGCTGTCGGTGTTGAGGTCGCCACCGATGACCAGATAGTCGCTCTCCGGGATTTGCGCCCGGATGTAGTTGACGATGAGGTTCGCCTCGTTGTTGCGAGCGCCCGAGCCCGAGGTGAGCAGGTGCACGCTCACCGCCCAGAGGTCCTTGGGACCGGGGATGTCGATGCGCGCCCACGCGAAGTCACGGTTGGAGACCTGCGTGTCGTTCCACTCACCCGACTGGATGATGGGCCAGCGGCTGATGATGCCGTTGGGGATCTGCGCGCCTTCCTCCCGGTAGTAATGGAAGCCGCTGCCCACCGCGTTCACCAGCGAGCTGATGTCCGCCACGGAGTCGGTCTGGTAGTTGAACTCCTGGATGAGCACCACGTCGGGGTCCACGCCCTGCATCAGGCGGATGCCGTGGCCCGGGTCGTAGTCCTGCCCGTTCCCGCTGGAGATGTTCGCCGCCATGATGCGGATGTTCGTGTAGCTCCCCGTCCCCGTGCCAGCGTCGGTGCTCGTGCCCGCGTCGGTGCTCGTGCCAGCGTCGGTGCTCGTGCCAGCGTCGGTGCCAGGACCCGGACCGGCGTCGATATCGGTGCCCGCATCGATCTCAGTGCCGGCGTCAATCTCGGTGCCCGCGTCGATCTCAGTGCCGGCGTCGATCTCAGTGCCGGCGTCGATCTCAGGACCCGCGTCGGTCCCAGGACCCGGACCTGCGTCAATCTCAGTACCAGCGTCAATCTCAGTGCCCGCGTCGACCACCGTGCCCGCGTCAATCTCGGTGCCCGCGTCGACCACCGTGCCGGGACCCGCGTCAATCTCAGTGCCCGCGTCGACCACCGTGCCGGGACCTGCGTCAATCTCAGTGCCCGCGTCGACCACCGTGCCAGGACCCGCGTCGACCTCGACGTCGCCACCATCCAGCGTGGACCCACCACCGTCGTCGGCCGACGAGCCGCCGTCTGTCTCCTCTCCACCGTCTCCGCCATCCCCCACGCCCGCGTCATCCCCCGCATCCGGGGTCGCTTCGCAGACCTCGCTGGGCAGACAGAAGGTCGTCTCGCCGCCGTCGCGCTCCTCGCCCGTGGGGCAGCACGCCGCCTCCTCCTGACCACACACGGCCTGCGGTCCACACGGGCGCACGCAGATGGCTCGGTCATAGAACGGGACGTAGCGGCACTCCTCGCCCTCGCCACAGGCACTCGCCCCTCGCTGCGGATCACACTGAACCCACAGCACCCCGCCATCCTCCAGGGGCAGCGGCGTCTTCGGTGGATCCGAGTCACCACAGGCCAGAGCGAGAATCGTGAGCGAAACCGCCGCACACGCGAGGTAGGAAAAAGTCTTCTTCATGCGCTCGGGCCTGCTTCCATGATGACGATTCAAGAGGTGTCGACCGCCAGCACCGGCATGCGGACGGGCGCGGGAGTATAGGAGACGACCCGCGCGTCAGTCCTGCGACTTACCGCCAAATCGTACATTTACAGCGGTGAAAATCAGGTGACGAACCTCTCCCAATCCTCTCGGCCGAGACGTCGGGACCGTCGCGGCGGAATCAAGAGCACCCGGTGGTGACTGTTCGACTCCATGGCCGACTGAAGGACTTCCTCTCGCCGGAGAAGCGCGCGCAGGAGACGCTTCAGGTGACGCCCTTGGGCTCGCCCTCGGTCAAGGACCTCATCGAGTCACTCGGACCGCCTCATCCCGAAGTGGACGGGGTGCGCGTCAACGCAGAGCCCGTGGGCTTCGCGCACCGGGTGGCGCCGGGCTCGTTCGTGGAGGTGTGGCCGGCCCTCCAGCCCGTGGAAGGAATGCCCCGCTTCGTCCTCGACGTGGGCCTGGGCCGGCTGTCCGGCTTCCTTCGGATGCTCGGCTTCGACACCCTGTGGCGCAACGACTTCGCGGACGACGAGCTCGCGCGGATTTCGAGCACCGAGCACCGCGTCGTGCTGACCCGCGACATCGGCGTGCTCAAGCGAGGTGAGGTCGTGCTCGGCTACTTCCCTCGCGCGGCGGACCCCGTGGAGCAGTTGGTGGAGGTGGTGCGTCGCTATGGGCTCGGAGCCCGGATGAAACCGTTCTCCCGGTGCATCGCCTGCAACGCAAACCTGAGTCCCGCCGAACCTCACGAGGTGACGGGCCGTGTGCCCGAAGGTGTCGCGGAACGTCACTCGCACTTCCAGCAATGTCCCGACTGCCGCCGGGTTTTCTGGGCCGGCTCGCACCAGGAGCGCATGCAGGCCCTGGTGGACCGTCTGCGCGCACTGGAATCCGAGCGCTGATCCACGCCCAGGCCACCACACGCCTGGGAACTCCCGCAGTGAAGCCCGCACCTCGCAAAAACATGTGCCCTTGCACTTTTTGCGAGGTCTTTATTGACCCAAAACTCCTGGTGAAAAACCCTTACCACAAGGATTTCAGTGGGTTGCGGGCTTCCCGCCACGGGCACGTGAGTTGCTGAGTTGGCGACACTTCCGTCGCTTTCCCCCAAGCGGCGCGCACAGGAGTCCGTGAGATGGCGCACCGAAACCTACCCCGAAGCCGAGCGAGCGGAGGCTTCACCCTGCTTGTCGCGCTTGGCGTCGTCGTGGTGGTGACGATGGCGGTGATGCTGAGCTACCGGGTGGTGGGCCGCGAGGCGGACACCCAGGCGGATGCGCGCCGGCAGAAGGAGGCGTTCTTCGCGGCGGAGGCGGGGCTGGCGG
>NZ_JABUMQ010000562.1:0-3477 GCF_013336645.1 Myxococcus sp. CA039A
GGGGGACCCCGCTCTCCGATGCACGTCTGAGGCGGGCAAAGCGGCAGGCAGACGACGCGTGCCCGACACTGGGTCTCGCCATCATCCCAGGTCGCCGAGAACACGTTGTCGATGAGCTCGTCGTTCGAGCCATCCGCCAGCGCGAGCTGCTTGCATTCCTCGAACGAGTTCACGGTGTTCGTGAACTTCTCGGTGTGTGACTCGCCAAATGCAAGCCTGTACGGAGGCGTTCGTTGAGGTGCCCAACCGAACTTGTCGGTGAGCAGTCGATCCTCCACCGCCTCGACGTCCGACGCGCTCGTGCGGTGCACGTTGCGCACCGTCATCGTCCACTCGAGCGTCGCCGGGTACGACTGAATTTCGTAGATGAGCTCGCCGTTCACCCGCTTGTCGCACGCCAGTTCGTGCGCAAGCGCGACGTTGCCCGTGAGTACTGCCGCTGTTGCCGCCAACCATCCCAACGCATGATATCCTGCCCTCACTTCAAAATGCTTGGACTGTCTTCAGCTCTTGCTTGTTGCTTGTGTTCGTGCCGCCCGGAGTCTCGTCAGTAGCGGACGATGAACTCCGGGAACATGAAGACTTGTTCGCCACGTTCGACCAGGGAGCGGGCAATATCGAACTCGACCACCACCTTGTTGCGAGTCCGGATCTGCGCGGCGTCCGCGATCAGGGAGATCGGTGGGCCACTCAGGTCGAGCAGCTGCGACTTCCCGTTGCGCTCGATGATGCCTTCGGATTGGAACTTCAGCCTGATCGCGACCTTGCGTGCATCGACGGGAAGGTCAAACGTTGTCACGGCCCACGCGTTCTGGTCGTTGCCCAGGTCGATCTCACTGCCGCCAATCCGAGCCGGAAACGGATTGCCATCCACCGTCAGTTCCAGCGTGGAGACTTGCACGCGCACGGGCCCCGCTGCGTTGACTCCGAGCAGGCGCACCGCGACGGTCTGAGACGTGGGTGTCTCCGGCGGATCGATCAACGGCGCTTCGTCGTCCTTTGCCTTGCCGCAGGCGACGATGGTCAGAGCGAGTGCAAGGCCAATACACTTCTTCATGAAGTCCCTCCCCAAGCGGCCGTTCAAGCGGCCGTGTGGGCGAGGTGCCTGAGCACTGCTTGTGCCAAGGGGGCGACAGCCCTAGGGGGCTGTGAAGTGTCTGGCAATGGAAGGGAGCTGCTTCCGCGGGATGGTTGATTCCAGTGTGCGCTCGGAATCAGGAGGGGGTTGGTGGCGCGAGGGTTTCTTCATGGAAATACTTTTCATGAAAGAAGAAGCGGAGCGCCACCGATAGAACCCCTTCATGTCTGGCCGAACGCCGCGATGCGGGTGGCCCGCCGCGCGAAGCGGAGGCCCACCTGCTGTCCCGTGCGCGAGAGTGGAACTCCCATCGCGCTCGTGAGAAGCGCCAGCGTGTGAGGGTCCTGTTTTGGGACGCCTCTGTCCGAGGCCTTACCCACGTCGACCGGGAGGGCCGCATCTTCTCCTGCTGCGCACGACTCCGGAGGCCGGGATGGAGACGGGGCGCGTCACTTTCGCGGACAGGACACGAACCACGGCTGATAGGAGCCGGTGTCGTCCACGGCGCGGAAGTAGATGCGATCACCCACGCGGGCGAAGCCATCGGGGATGGATGAAGCAGGACCCGGATGGATGTCCGCGAGGAGCCGGGTCGTCGCGACAGTGCCCTGGGTGAACCAGGGCTCCAGGCTGGTGTGGGTCGTCGACGCGACGAACAGCGCGGCACCGTCACCGGTCGGGAACAAGGGCGAGGCGTACTCATCGCTCAGGCTCAGGGACTCCGAGAGTGGGAGGGTGCCCGCGGCGGTTCCGTTCGAGACCCACAGTGTCGCGGCGCGGGGCGGGGGGCCGGGGCTGGCGATGGCCACGGAGAAGTAGAGCAGGTCCCCGGAGACGGCCATCTGCTGCGGGTAGGGGTAGGCGGCCTCCTGGCCCGCGAACGGATTGGGGAGCGTGGTGACGGAGGCCTTGCCCCCGCCCTGGAGGGACAGACTCTCGATGCGCATCAGCATCGTCGTGCTGTCCACCGAGGACAGGTAGACGGTGTCGTGCAGCGCCCCGAGCAGGTTGACGCTCTTTCCGAACGCGTCCAGCCGGAGGGTGCCCGAGGCCGTGCCGTCCGTCTTCCACACCTCCGTGTTCGCGCCGTCTTTGAACAGGAACAGGCCCACGGCCCCCGCCTGTCCCGTGGTCGTGAGATTGACGACCTGGGCATCGAGCTTCTTGACGAATTGGGTTCCGCTCGCGGTCCCGTCGGTGCGCCACAGCGCGGTGCCCTGCTCGGGCGAGGCCAGGAAGAAGAGCAGGTTGTCGCCCACCCGCAGCGACACGTTGCCAAGAGTCGAGCTCGTCCCGAAGTTCGCGAACCGCACCGTGCCCGAGGCCGTCCCATCCGAGCGCCACAGCTCCACTTGAGGATTGCCGGGCGCGAAGGACCACAGCCGCAGGAAGGTGAGCTGACCGCGCTGCGAGGCGACGGCCGCGAGATACGTGCCCTCGGGGCCGGGCGTGAGGTCCTTGACGAGCCGGGTTCCGGTCTCGGTTCCATCGCTGA
Source organism: Myxococcus sp. CA039A (assembly GCF_013336645.1). Taxonomy (NCBI): domain Bacteria; kingdom Pseudomonadati; phylum Myxococcota; class Myxococcia; order Myxococcales; family Myxococcaceae; genus Myxococcus; species Myxococcus sp. CA039A. Next base: position 2,574 of record NZ_JABUMQ010000562.1, read on the forward strand.
CCCACAGCTCCCGGCCGGTGGCGGGTTCGTCGAACTGGAAGAAGACCTGGTCGCCCACGGGGAACAGGTTTCTCAGCGCGGGGATGCCGACCGGGGCGGCGGGAAACGACTTCACCGGGACGGTGCCGGCCTCCGTGCCGTTGCTGCGCCACAGGGCCGCGCTGCCGTCGAACAGGTTGGTGGCGAAGTAGAGCTTCCCTCGCACGTCGACGAACGACTCCGGGAAGGGCCCGTTGATGGAGGCCCCGGACCCGGGGGGGATGACGACCTTCAGGCGAGATGCGGCGCCGGGGCACGCGTGGCGCGAGTCCTCGCGAGCGCTCTCGCTCGTGCGGGCCACCGAGGCATTCTCCGGGAGCGGCGTCAGGCCCGCTCCCTGGAGTTCGAGTCGGGTGGGCGCACCACATCCCGCGAGGCCCAACGTCAACAGGACAGACCAATGACTGGCGCTCATCTCATGCTCCTCTCCGGCCCAGAACCGACAGAGGGTGCGATGCGTGACGTCGTTCGCCAATCAGGCCTTGAGATGAGGCCTTATTCGAGAGTGGACAGAGAGCCCTTGGGGGCCTCCACCGGCATGGGATGGCCCGGACGGACGAGGTACCCGACGACCGTCACGGACCCACGAGTGCTGTCTCTGTCGATGCGGGCCATGCTCGGTCCCTTCCACAGGCGCGCCATGGCACCTGGCCGGCCCATGGCCTCCTGGAAGTCTGTCTCCACCGGGAAGTCGACCTCCAGACGGCAGAGCGTCGCGCGACAATCCAAGTCACGCACGGACGCGGTCGCTGGCAGGTGGGACGACAGGTTTTCACGAATCTCCCGCTGCGCTTCAGAGGCCCAACCGCTGTCGGAGGACTCGTGCTCGAAAGTCCGCTCCACGTGGGCGCGCGCGGCATTGGCG
>NZ_JABUMQ010000563.1:0-3457 GCF_013336645.1 Myxococcus sp. CA039A
GCCTCCGCCCCCCCGGGCCGAGACGCGTCCGGTAGCCCCGCCCGTGGAGCAGCCTGCTTCTGCCGAGCCGCCAACGCCCTTCGCGTTGGGTGCTGGCGCCAAGAAGAAGGTCGTGGTGAAGAAGAAGACCCGCTAGAGCTCGCTTCCCGCGCCGCCGGAGTCGGTGGCGCGGGAGTGGGTAGACCAGGGGTGCCACCATGGACGCCGAGCACAGGGTTGACGGAGAGGATGGGATGCCGGGTTCTCCGGAAGGTGGCTCGACGTCCACGCCCGAGGCTGTTTCGGCGCGGAGCGACGGTGGGTCCCAGGACTCCGCGCCGGGCGAGCCCGCGCCGCGGGAGCTGACGCGCGTCGAAGGTGGGGAAGGGGAGTCCGCCCCCGTCACCGCGACGGATGCGGGGGCTGTGTCCCCGGAAGGAGGCTCGGTGGAGTCTCAGGGTGTCGCCGCGGAAGGAGCACCCGTCTCGGGTGAACCGGAGCGGGCCATGGAGTCGTCGGTGGGTGTGTCGGAAGAGTCGCAGGTGAAGTCCACATCGGAGTCGGGAGTGTCCGAAGGGGAGCGTCCGCCGGAGTCGCGGCTTGATGACGCGCCCGGGCAGGAGCCATCCGCCCCCGAGGGGACTGCCTCCCCCGAGGCTCGGTCCGGGACGGAAGCTTCCGCCGGGGTGGAGTCCGGTGTCTCCGAGACAGCGGCTTCCGAGGGGCAGGAGTCGGGTGCCGCCGACGAGGAAGAGTCGGGACCCGAACTGCTGGCCGCGCCGGAGGAGCGTCTCGCCGGCCGGGTGGTGACGGTGCTGATGCCACTGGAGCGGCTCGAGGACGAGTCGGCGTACCGGCTGCGTCCGGAGGGTGACGTGTCCGGGCTGGCCACGGACATCGCCCGGCTGGGGCAGTTGTTCCCGGTGGACGTGCGTCCCCGGGGCGGAGAGAGCTACCAGCTGGTGTGCGGTTTCCGGCGCGTGGCCGCGCTGCGTTTCCTCAAGCGGGACGCGGTGCAGGCGCGCGTGCACACGGACCTGTCGGACGAGGACGCGCTCCTCATGTCGTTGGCGGAGGCCATCCACGCCACGCCGGTGGGCCCCGAGGTGTTGGAGGCCAAGCGCGACCAGTTGGAAGCCCAGGGCCGGCTGAGCGCCGCCGTGGCCGACATGCTCGCCAAGGCGCTTGCCACCGATGATGAGCTGGCACCCGAGGGCGTGGAAGAAGAGGTCGACGCCGACGAGCTGGCGGCGGACGTGTCGCAGCGGTTGGGGACCATCAACCAGGAACTCTCGCTGCTGGCGGACGTGTTCACCTCGCTGGATGAGTCGCGCCGAGCGGAGCTGCTGATGCAACTGCGGTACTCCTCCGAGCTGGTGGCGTACCTGGAGGGGTTGAAGTGATGTCCGACTTGTTCGCCCGTGACAGGGCCCGGCTGCTGGAGTTGCTCACCGAGCGCTCCTTCGAGCGCCGTCGCGTGGTGCTCTCCTCTGGCAAGGAGTCGGACTTCTACATCGACTGCAAGCGCACCGCGCTCCTGGCCGAAGGACACTTCCTCATCGGCCGGCTCTTCCTGGAGGCCATCCGCCGCGAGGCGCCCGAGGCGGTGGGCGCGGGCGGACTGACGCTGGGCGCGGATCCGCTCGCGTCCGCGGTGAGCCTCACCGGCTACCTGTCTGGCTATCCGCTGGCCGCGTTCATCGTCCGCAAGGAGCCCAAGGGCCACGGCACCGGCCAGTGGATTGAAGGCCTGAGCGGGCTGGGCGCGGGCGCGAAGGTGGCCATCGTCGAGGACGTGGTGACGACGGGTGGCTCGACGCTCAAGGCGATTGAGCGGGCCAAATCCGAGGGACTGACGGTGCTGGGGGCGTTCGCCCTGGTGGACCGACTGGAGGGGGGACGCGAAGCGGTGGAGGCCGCGGGCCACCGGCTCACCACGCTGTTCACCCGCAAGGACTTCATTCCGTGAAGAAGCTTCTCGCGACGGGAGCGCTGCTGGGCCTGTTGTCCGGCTGCTCCACCACGCCTCCCACCATCGGCGAGCAGGCCCCCACGCTGCACGACGAGAACGCGGAAGCGGCCTACCGGGCCCTGCTCGACAAGTACTCGGGCCAGCAGCAAATCTACGACGGCTTCGACACCCGCCTCTTCGCCGGGGTGACGCTCCAGTCGATGGCGTTTCGCGAGGCGCGGGTGAAGCGGCAGGCGGCCTTCCAGGTGCTGCCGCCTCCCAAGGTGGAGCAGCTGCTCTCCGAGGAGCGCACCGAGGCCGGGCAGGTGCACGAATTTTTCCTGGGTGTGCACGTCAACGACTACCGGTACCTCGACTTTGACTTCAAGAAGACCATCTGGCGCATGGCGCTGGTGACGCCCGCGGGCGAGGTGACGCCGGTGCGCATCCGTCGGCTGGGCCGCGCGGACCTGGAGATGCGCGCCTACTACCCGTACACCAGCGTCTTCTGGGTCGGCTACGAGGTGCAGTTCCCCACGGTGATGTCCACCGGGCAGCTCGTCATTCCCCCTGGTACGGAGCAGGTGATGTTCCGCCTCGCCTCGTCGCTGGGCCAGGCTGAGATGAAGGTGGCCGCGCAGTAGCACGCGGCCCCGTGTCGCTTAAGTCTGCTCGGGGCGCTTCAGCCACTTCTCCGTCACCGTGAGCGTGGGCCCGTCGAGCATCCGGTCCACCAGTTCCTGGGGTGACGCGCTCACCGCGAAGGGCAGGGCCTGCTCCGGCGGCGCGAAGCCCTCGTTGGCCAGGTGTCGTGCGAGCGTCACCAGGGGTTGGAAGAAGCCGAGCGTGTCGAGCAGGCCCATGGGCTTCTGGTGCAGGCCCAGCTGTGCCCAGGTGATGATTTCGAAGAGCTCGTCCAGCGTGCCGAAGCCGCCGGGCAGCGCGAGGAACGCGTCCGAGCGTGAGGCCATCAGCGCCTTGCGCTCGTGCATGGAGTCCACGCGGATGAGCTCCGTGAGGCCCAGGTGGGCAATCTCCCGCGCGCCCATGAAGTGCGGCAGCACGCCCACCACCTTGCCTCCCGCGGCCAGGGTGGCGGCGGCCACGGTGCCCATGAGGCCCACGCTCGCCCCGCCGTAGACGAGCGTCATGCCGCGCCGTCCCAGCTCGGTGCCCAGGGCCGTCGCCGCCTCGGCGTACTCGGGCCGTGCGCCCGGCCGCGAGCCGCAGAAGACGCAGATGCTGCGCACGTCCATGTCAGAACGCTCCGTGCCGCTCGGGGTGGGCCGCGTAGAGGGCCACCAGCGCCGTGAGGAACAGGATGATGGGCAGCGCGAGCGCGTACACCTGCCGGCCCTGCCGCAGGGCCACGCCACAGGGCAGGCCGAAGAGGAACCCTCCCAGGTGCCCGGACCAGCTCACGAAGGGCAGCAGGCTGAGCACCGCCACCTGCACCAGCCAGATGCCCAGCTCCCGGCGTCCCTGTCGCGTGGCGATGGGCAGCATGGCGCCCGCCCACCCCAGAAT
>NZ_JABUMQ010000564.1:0-3454 GCF_013336645.1 Myxococcus sp. CA039A
GGGCCTGGAGATGCGGGTGGGAATCCTCCGGCGGAATCGGAGTCCTGCGGTTGCGCGGGTGGGGGCGAGCAGCTCCTCTTCGGACTCGCCCTGTTGATGCTCCCCGCGCTCTCGCGCAAGAGACGTAGAGGGGTTTAGGCGCGGCCGTCGCCGTGCTCAGCGCGGTGCGGGCTGGACTTCGACGGTGAGGGACACCTCGGGGCCGAACGCCAGGCCGTTGCGCTGCAATCTCCAGCGATAGGTCGTCTGCCCGAGGCTCGTCGGCGCGGTGTGCGTGAAGTCGAATGTCTTCCGCTGCCCGAAGTGGATGACCTCACCTGGGGCCAGTGTGAGGTCCGCTGCTCCATCGAGCGAGGTGGCCCGGACGCCCTGGGCCGCGCTCCACGCGGTGGTGCCCGTGTTCGCTACCTGCACCGTGCCCCGGAAGGGCTGGCCCGCCTGGACGTGAAGGACTTGCGGGTCGGGAGCGGAGACCGTGGCATCCAGGACGGGCGTGTCCAGGAAGGCGCCGAGGAGCTGCTGGCGGAAGGGGAGGAAGGCGGTCGTGAGGGACGTGGACAAGGCGTAACGGGAATCCGGCCCGGGGGGTGGAAGGGGTGAGAGGAGGTCGTCGACCTGCACGAAGCGTTTGAAGTCGATCGGCACGATGCCAGGGGTTCCTCCCAGGTCGGTTCCCCGGCTGAGGTCATGGCATCCGCCGCAGGACAGCAGTTGAGCGCGCGCCACGACTTGATGCGGAGTCAGCGTGCTACCGATTCGCTGGAGCTCCGCTTGAAGGGCGTCTGAGAAGGCGTTGGGCGTGGCGGCCTTGTTGAACTCGACGAGGAAGTTGTCCACGCTGCCGAACGACGGCATGGAGCTGCTCTGCGCGGCGTTGTAGACGTCCGGGACGGCGTAGTTGAAGCGGTTGAAGTCATCCACCGCGAGGCTCGCGACCTGCGTGATGAAGTGGTCGCGAAAGCCCACCGCGAGGGGACTGGTGTTCAGGGGGTTGAAGAAGTCTCCCCGGGGCGTCGACTTCACGGTGACGGGGATGAAGCGCGGCGTGCAGCCCGTGGCATCACATTGATGCTTCAGTTTGAACTCGCGCAGCATCCACGGGTTGGGGGCGCCCACACCTTGCTGCATGAACATGTTGGTGCGGACCTGTCCGGCGCCGCTGGGGTTGTCACCGTAGTGGCTGATGTGGATGACGGGAGGGATGCCCGGGGCCAGACCCTCGAAGAAGAGCGCGTTCAGCAGGGCCTGTCGCTGGGTGAGGTCCTCGAGGGTGGAGAGCCGGGCCCACGCCTGGGCCACCGGACGGCAGCCCTCCAGCCCGAGCTCGGGGGCGGGGTTGGGGAGTACGCCTTCGAGGATGAAGCGGTTGCGCGAGCGCACCTGCGGGGCCGCGACGAACCGGGCGAAGGACATGCGGTACTCGCCGCAGTGGGCGCCGTCCACGGGGGCCAGGTCGAAGCGATTGAAGAGGCCCACGAGGATGTATCTGTCGAGCGGGACTGACTGGGCGCTCGCATCGGCTCCCTCCAGGGGTCTGCAGACATACGGGGCCCCGTTGAGGGTGTTGCCGTTGTCGCTGCAGTGGGGGCTCCCGGGCAGGTCGGGTTGCCCGGGCGCGGGGTTCTGCGTGTCCCAGAGCTGGCGGAAGAGCTGGTCCGATGTGAGGCCCGTATCGCCGGCCTGGCGGATGAGCTGGTCGAACACCCTGCGCGCGGTGATGGTGGAGACGGTGGCGTGGTCGGAGATGGCCAGCGAGCGCAGCGGGTCCAGCGTCGTCGAGGTGAGGGAAGGGCGATGGACGAGGTCGGTGGACTGGAGCCCTCCACGTTCGGAGTGAAGCGATTGCGCGAGGCCGGGAGCCGCCTGCAGCAGGAGGAGGCTCGCGGACAGGGTGTGCAGCCAGGGGATTCGTCGGGTCTGCATGGAAGGCGCTCCAGGGGTGTCTGCCCAATCAGGCGGGAAAGGGCAGACAGTAGAGCAGCACTCGAGCCGCGATGGGCCCCGCCGCGTCAGAAATACAGCGGTGAGAGAGGTGCCTCAGTAGTCTGTTGAACGGGTCCTGTTGTCGGGCAGCAGGAACTGGTTCGCGGAGGGGCCGTCCGCCCAGCGGTTGTTCGACCAGGCGTTCCCACCGGTCTTGTAGTTCGCCACGCCGGAGCCTCTGTAGACGGCCGGCGTGTAGTTCGGGTCGCCGAAATCAGGACTCCACGCCCAGCGATTTCCGGTCACGACCATGTTCGTGACCGCCACCCCCATGGGGGCGTGCAAGGCGATTCCGCCGCCCAGGCCCACCACGAAGTAGTTGTCTTGCAGGGTGATCTGGTCGTAGCCGCTGAACCCGCTCTGCGAACCGTCGGAGTACATCGCGATCAGCCCGGACTGCGTGCTGTTCCAGGCGCCGTTCCACTGCAGGCGATTGCGAGAGAAGTTCAAGTACGACTGCCCGCCCCAGGTCTGGATGCCATCCGCGTGAGCGCCAGCGCTGCCAGGGTCCACGGCAATCCACGACTCAGTGATGGTGACGTTGTTCGAGTAGACATTCTCAAACCCGCTGTGCGGGAAATAGCAGCGGTGGCAGATGGACCTCGCGGGCTGCCTGCCGTCCTTGGCTCCCACTGAATTGAAGGCGCCCAGTTCGCTGTACAGCGCCGCGCCACCGCCTCCATTTCCCGCCGGATGGTTGAGGAGGAGGCTGCCCTTGCAGCCGCGCAGCACCAGCCACCCGGAGTTGACGGTGATTTGCGACGTGAGGTTCGCGCCCTCAAGGACGACGGTGCCCTGCGGGAAGGAGAAGCCGTCGATGGTCTCGCCCCCGATGCCAACGGTGCGAGAGAGCGCGCCCCAGCTTCCCAGCGCTGTCCCGGTGAAGGTCCCTCCAGGGACGTTCGTGAAGGAGGAGATGCCAATCCCCGCGGGCCCCACGTCCGAAACGGTGAGCTGCGAACCATGGGTGATGACGAGGGGGATGACGTCCTCGTCTCCGGAGCCCTCACCCGGGGAGCAGGCGCGCACCCCTTTGCACTGGGGGGCATCCGGGTCGACATCGGAGGAGGCGCAAGCCGACCCGGCCACTGTTCCCGCGAGGAGCAAAAGGCGCAGACGAGGCGCCCATCGGGAGGCACACGAGCTGAACATGGGGTGTTTCACTTTCTGGTAGGGAAGTCCCGGGACTGAGTGGTCCAGCCTAGGCCGTGATTCACCCAGAAAGAGGGACCGTTTCAGTGCCCATCTCTGGGCTTCGCGCTCGTGCCGGACAGAATGGGCGCTTTATTCCGGTCGCCCTACAACTCACCGCCAACGCGGACCGTGGAGTTGCCCCCGTCAAATCGGCTCTCCCGCACTTCGTGTGGACCGTGGGGTCAAACGGTGAGCAGTACGCGGCGACGCAGCAGGTCGAAGTTGGCTCGGCCATACATCTGACGCTTGAGGAGCTTGAGCTTCGTGATTTGGCCCT
>NZ_JABUMQ010000565.1:0-3450 GCF_013336645.1 Myxococcus sp. CA039A
TGGCGGGGCCGGTGTGCAAATCGAAAGCGGCTCTGGAGTTACACGTTATATAGGGCGCGCTCATGTCCCTCGACCTCAAGCGCGCCAACTCCGAGCCGATCACCTCCGTCGACCTGTTGGTGTCGGGTTTTCGGTCCGCCGAGAAGCCCCAGGGCCACCTTCGTCTGGGCCTGGAACACGAGAAGCTGCTGTTCCCCGTGGGTTCAGACGCTCCTGTCCCTTACGAGGGTCCGTCCGGAGTGGGGGCCCTGCTGAACCGGCTGGCCCCCGAGGGCTATGTCCCCTTCCGGGAGACGCCCGAGTCCCCGGTCATCGCCCTCCAGCGGGAGCGCGGCGAGGCGACCATCTCCCTGGAGCCGGGTGGACAGTTCGAGCTGTCCGGCAGCCCCTTCCACACGGCGCGCGAGGCGCACGCGGAGAACCTGGCCCACCTGAAGCAGGTGAAGGCGGCGGCGGGGGAGCTGGGGCTGCGGCTGGTGACGATGGGGTACCGCCCCACGGGCACGACGGCGACGATGCCGTGGATGCCCAAGTCGCGCTACCTGGTGATGCGGCGCACCCTGCCGGAGCGGGGCCAGCTGGCGCTGAACATGATGTTGATGACGGCCACCGGACAGGTGTCGCTCGACTGGAAGGACGAGGCGGACTGTGTCCGGAAGACGGTGGTGGTGGCGCGGCTCTCCCCGGTGATGAACGCGCTGTACGCCAACAGCCCGCTGGTGGACGGCAAGCCCTCTGGCTACCTGTCCTACCGCAACCGCGTCTGGGACGAGGTGGACCCGACGCGCTGTGGCTACCTGCCCGCGTTCTTCGACGGCTCCTTCTCGTACCGGGCCTATGTCGAATGGGCGATGGACGCGCCGCTGCTCTTCCTGCGCCGCGAGGGCCAGTACCTGCACCCGAAGCTCACCTTCCGACAGTTGCTGGAGCAGGGCTTCGAGGGACAGCCCCCGGACCTGGCGGACTGGACCGACCATCTCTCCACGCTCTTCCCCGAGGTGCGCCTGAAGAAGGTCGTCGAGGTGCGCGGCGCGGACTGTGGAAACGCGGCGATGACGGGCGCGCTGGGAGCGTTGTGGCGCGGAATCCTCTACGACGCCACGGCGCTGGACGAGGCGGAGCGGTTGTTGCCGAAGCTCACGTACACCGAGCACCTGGCCTTCCACGACACCGCGCGCCGCGAGGGGCTGGCCGGGAAGCTGGGCACGCACGAGCTGTACCGGCTCGCGGAGGAGATGGTGGGCATTGCCCGGCGGGGTCTGCTGCGCCTGGACGCTGCGGACGCGCCCCTCCTGGACCCGCTGGCGGAAGTGGCCGCGTCGAAGCGCTCTCCCGCGGCGGTGCTGCTCGAGGCGTGGGCGAAGGACCCACGCCCCGAGACAGTGCTCTCGCTGGCGAGCGTGTGAAGCGAGGCCGCTAGAAGCGGCCGCCCAGCGTGAGGTTCGCGTTGAAGAGGCTGCCCTTCGCCGCGCTGTTGGTGCCTGGGCGGTCGACGACGTCCTCGCCGCCCAGCAGGCGATAGGTGGCCCGGGCCCCCGCGAACAGGACGCTGCCGAAGCGATAGTCCACGCCGGCGGCGAGCGGAATCTCGGTCATCCAGTCGTTCTGGTAGACGTCGTCCGCGCCGTCGGAGGGGTCCAGGTAGCTCAGGCCGAAGCCGGCGCCGACGAAGGGCCGCCACTTCTGGTCGATGAGCGGCCCGGCCTTGGCCAGCACGCCGAAGTTGTTGCGCCACAGGCCCGCATCCTCGTCGTCGATTCGACGCGAGTCGATGGGCAGGCGTTGCAGCTCATAGCCCACCTCGATTCCCACGTACTTCCACGCCTGGGCGTCGGCGTTGATGCCGAACGTGGCGCCCACGCCGACGTCCTCGCCCAGGTCTCCCGTGAAGCTGCCGAGACCCAGTCGCACGTCCATGCCGACCTCCGGCTCCTTCTTCATGTCCAAGGCCCCGGCCACTCGCTGGGCCTCAATCGCGAAAGCCGGGCTCGCCAGAGCCATGGCTGCCACGGCGACTCCTCCCACCATCGAACGTCGCATCGCATACCTCCCCGAAGTTTCGGTCAGCGACAAGGTGGGCATCCGTTGAGTCGGCTACAGAGAGGGCCCGCTGGGTTGGCGGTGGACCGCCGGGCCCGCGAGGAGCCGGACGGGAAGGCGCTCAGCGGCGGCCGAACAGCTTCTTCAACCCGGACAGCAGGCCGCCCGGACGCGCCTCGGGCTCGCCAATCAGCGGCGAGCGGGCAACGAGCGCCTCGCGCCCCGCGTCGTCCAGGTCCTCCAGGGAGAGGGAGACGGGCTGGCGGCGGACTCCGGGCAGCGTGGCTTCCAGCGAGAGGGCTCCGTCGGCGGAGAGCGAGAAGTGCAGCTCCACCTCGCCCGCGCGCTCCACATTGAGGGAGAGCCGACCCAGGTACTCGTTCTCCGCCGCGAGCGGCGAGGGGCCCTGGAAGAGGGCGAGCTCCAGGGGGCCCGGAGCGATGGGGATGACCAGCGTCTTGCCGGCGGGCAGTCGCGTCGTGCGCTCGAGCACTCGGCGCAGGGTGCCTCCTCGCTCGGCGACGCCGATGGGCGCGGAGAGCACCTCGGAGACGGAGGCGGCGGGCTTGCCGCCTTCAGCCAGCACGATTCCGCGGCCGAGCAGCGCGGCGCCCAGGGCCACGCCGCCTCGGGCGTCGACGTCGTCGCGCACGGGGACGCCCAGGCTTTCCTCCAGCCGGCGGCGGACCAGGGGCGTGCGTCCCTGTCCGCCCACGAGCAGCACGGCGTCGAGGCCCTGGGGCGAGAGGGCGTTCGAGTCGAGCACCTCGCGCACGACGGACGTCACTCGCTGGGCGAGGTCCGCGGTGAGGGCCTCCATGCGCTCGCGGGTCAGCGGGGGCACGGTGCCCGAGGGCAGGGTGACGTCCACCTGTTCGCGCTCGGAGAGGGCCACCTTGGCGGCCTCGGCGGCGGTGCGCAGGGGGCCCCAATCGAGCGCGTGTTCAGGGCGGGGGATGCCCTGGTCCGCGAGGTCGCTGGCGAGGGCTTCCGCGATGCGGGCGTCGAAGTCCAGGCCACCCACCGTGGGGTCGCCGCCGGTGGTGATGACCTCCAGGTCATCGCCGGTGACTTGCACCACGGCGACGCCGAGTCCTCCGCCGCCCAGGTCGATGACGAGCACGCGCTTGCGAGCCAGGCCGCGTCCGTGTCCGTGGGCCAGGGCGGCCGCGGCGGGGGCGGTGAGGATGCGCTGTGCGTCGAGCCCCGCGAGGGTGGCCGCGTCACGCAGGGCCGCGCGCTGGCGGTCCGTGAAGTGGGTGGGGGCGCAGATGACGGCGCGGGTGGCCTTGCGTCCGACGAAGGTCGTGGCGGCGTGCTTGAGCTCGCGCAGGAGCAGGGCCGTGAAGAGGGTGGGCGCGACGAGTCGGCCACCGAGCTCCACGCAAGCATCGCCGCTCGGGTCGGCGG
>NZ_JABUMQ010000566.1:0-3443 GCF_013336645.1 Myxococcus sp. CA039A
GCCATGAATAACACAGTCGGCCGCCCGCCTGCGCCCCCCTTGGCGCCCTCCTGCCTGGTGTTCGGGCTGGCATGAAGCGGGAGGTGTCAGCGGGACATACCCGGAGCAACCTCGGAGGACCCCCGCCGGTGCGGGGACGCGGCTACACTGCGCCGGTGACGATGGCCACAGACACCCTGCTGGACGGCACCCACACGGTGCTCACACCTGAGTACGTGGAGTTCCGCTTCACTCTCGCGGGGCTGTATTCACGCTTCCTGGCGTGGCTGCTCGACGCGGTCATCGTCCTCACCGTCAGCCTGGCGGTGATGATGGGGCTGGGCTTGATCATGTCGGCGTTTCCCGGCGTGGCCAGCGCGCTGGGCATCGTCGTCTACTTCCTGGTGGACTGGGGCTACGGCATCACCCTGGAGACGGCCTGGAGCGGTCAGACGGTGGGCAAGCGCGCTCTCTCCCTGCGAGTCATCCAGGAGAGCGGCGTGCGCATCGGCTTCTATCACGCGGCCCTTCGCAACCTGGCGCGTCCGGTGGACCGGCTCCCCTTCTTCTACCTCGTGGGTGGGGTGGCCGCGCTCGTGTCCGGCTCCCAGCAGCGGCTGGGGGACATGCTGGCCGGCACCATCGTCGTACGCGAGCGGCGGCTGAAGGTGCCCTCCGCCATCAACGCCTCCGGCGAGGAGGGCCTGCTGGCGGACCCCCTCTTCGTCTCGCGCGTGAAGCGGCTGTCCACGGAGGAGCGGGAGCTGGTGCTCACCGCCGCCCTGCGCCGCGAGGAGCTCCGGATGGAGGCCCGGCTGCGCCTGTTCGCCGCGCTGGGCGCCCGACTGCAGGACGCGCTGGCCATGGAGAAGCCAGACCACCTCTCCGACGAGAAGTGGACCTTGCTGGTGGCCGCCGCCCTGCTGCCCTCCAAGGCCCCGCGCGGCGCTCAACCCCCGCGCGCCCGGGCCCTGGGGTGAGCCGCTAGAAGTACGCGGAGATGCCCGCGGACAGCGTCAGCGAAGTCTGCGTCTTCTCGTTGAGGGCGATGTAGAAGTTGTACTGCGCCCGCAACCCCACGCTCACCGAGTCGGACGTGAAGAAGTCCACGCCCACGTTGGGACCGATGCCCACGAAGTTGCTCGTGCTCTCCTTGAAGACCACGAGGTAGCTGATGTCGGAGCCGACGTAGGGGCGGATGCTCTCCTCCAGCAGGAGGTAGCGCAGGCCCAGGGACGGGGCCAGGCCCACCACGCGCTTGTTGTTGGGGTCCGTCGAGTCGCGCGGGAAGGCGATCTTCGACAGGGACACCACCTCGAAGCCGTTCTCGATGTAGAGGCTGGCGTCGATGCCCACGAAGAACGCGTCATCCAACCCGTTGGTGCGGTTGAAATCCATGTACCCCAGCGACAACCCGAGACTGCGATTGGCGAACTGGGCGTGAGCCGGGGCGGCCCCAAGCAGGGCCAGGGTGAAGGTGAGAGTGCAGAGCAAGGTACGCATGGGCGTCCACTCTAACCGGTGCAACCCCCGGAAATCAGCCCGGATTCAGCCCCGCCGGGGCGTTGCACGGGAGGGGGCGCTCTCCTACACTCGGCCGGCCATGCGTCTTGCCCGCCTCGCCTCCGCGCTTTCCCTGGTCCTCACGCTCCCGCTCGCCGGCTGCCTCACCACGCCGCCGCCCCATGAGCGCGCCCTCATCAACAACGAGCTGTGCACCCAGGAACTGCACAACGGCGACCTGGTCCGCGCGGACGTGTACTGCGACCTGGGCCTGGAGTTCTCCCCCCAGTACGCCGACCTGTGGGTCAACAAGGGTCTCATCGCCATGGCCAACGGCAACAACGACGAGGCCAAGAAGCACTTCATCAAGGCGCTCCGCTACAACCAGGAGCACCTCCAGGCCTACCAGAACCTCGGCGCCATCTATAACGAGGAAGGCGCCTACGGAAAGGCGCACGACAACTTCCGCCGCGCCCTCAAGGTAAATCCGGATAACCTGGATACGCGCTACAACCTGGCGTACACGCTGATGAAGATGCGCAAGTTCACGGAGGCCAAGAAGGAGCTGCGCACCCTGCTCGCCGTGAACCCCAACCTCGCGGCGGCCCACCACACGCTGGGCATCATCGCCTTCGGGGAGGACCAGTTCGAGGATGCGGCGGAGGCCATGGCGCAGTCGGTGGCGTTGGACCCGAACAACCCCGACGCGTGGCATGACTACGGCAACACGCTGATGGAGCTGAGCCGCTACGCGGATGCGCGCGAGGCCTTCTCCAACTGCGCCCAGCTCAATCCCAAGGCGACCAACTGCACCAACAACCTCGCGCTGGCCCAGCGCAAGGCGGCGCTCACGGACGCGGCCTTCAAGGAGGTCAAGGACACACAGCAGGCGGAGAACTCCGCCCCTGCCCTGTTCATGCTGGCCCGCCAGTTCCGGGAGAAGGGGCTGTTGGCCGAGGAGGAGACCACTTACAAGAAGTGCGTGAAGCTGGAGTCGAAGTTCGCCCCCTGCCACTACGGGCTCTTCGAGCTCTTCCAGGACGCCAACAAGCACGAGCACGCGGAAATCGCCTGCAAGAACTTCCTGAAGTACGCGACGTCGGAAGAGTTCCCCACCGAGTATCAGGCGTGCGAGAAGTACCTGAGCAACGCGACGTTCTGATGCCCCGCCGTTTCCCGCACGTACCACCACCCCCTCGATGAGCGTCCGTCTCACCGTCACGCAGCGCAGCGAGGCCGGAGCCCAGGGCACTGAGCTCGTCCTCGGCGACTCGGTCATCACCCTGGGACGGGACAAGTCCTGCCAGGTGGTGCTCGCCCAGCAGGCGGTGTCGCGCAACCACGCGCGCATCGTCCAGGAGGGCAACCTCTTCTTCCTCGAGGACCTGGGCAGCGCCTACGGCACGCAGATCAACGGCAAGCCCCTGCCCAAGGGCGAGAAGCGCCTCTTGCGCAACGGCGACGTCATCGCCATCGCCCAGTACGACGTGAAGTTTGATCGCGTCACGGAGCTCAACGGCGACGTCAACTCGGAGAAGACGTCCTTCATCGCCCGGGGCAACCTGAAGGACGTGATGCGGGGGCTGTCCAGCGCCGAGGAGCGCTACCTGCGCATCATGAACGGCCCGCGCGAAGGCGAGCGCATCGAAATCGCCGACGCGAAGGAGCTCGTCATCGGCCGTGACGAGAAGGAGGCGGACATCGTCCTCAAGGACGACCTCACCTCCCGCAAGCACGCCAAGATTCGCCGCGACTGGTCCGGCACCCACGTCGAGGACCTGGGCAGCCGCAACGGCATCAAGGTCAACAAGAAGCGGGTGAACCGCAGGGCCCTCAAGGACAACGACGAACTGGAGGTCGGCGGCACGCGCTTCCTCTACGTGGACCCGAGCGAGCCCGCCGAGGAGCAGGTCCAGCTCGCCACGGACATCAAGAAGGCCCCGCCCCCGTCGCCCCAGCGC
>NZ_JABUMQ010000567.1:0-3410 GCF_013336645.1 Myxococcus sp. CA039A
GCCCCCACTCCGGGCGGGGAGACGACCCAGCCGGGGACGGGAACTCCTCCGTCGGATGGCCTCACCGCGGGCGACGCGGTGGGCATTGGCGGAGCCGCCCTCTTCGCCCTGCTGATGATTCTGGCGGCCAAGAAGCTCTTCTTCCGCAAGCGCGCCCCCGAGCCCGGCAGGAAGCCCGGCGTCCCCGTCCCGGAGCAGAGGCCCGCGCTGCCCGCGGAGCGGCCCGAGCTGCGCGTGGAGCTGCCCCCCTCCGAGAAGGAGGCAGCCCGGCTTCGCGAGGTGGACGAGGCCCACGCCCGCGCCCAGGAGCTGGCCCGTCAGCGAGAGGAGGCCGCCCTCGCCGCCAGGACCACCACCGACTCGGGCGAGCGAGCCCGGCTGGAGGAGCAGGCCCGGGTCCTCAAGGAGCGCGAGGAGGAGGAGAAGCGCGCCGAGTACCGCGCGAAGAAGGCCGCTGATGAAGAGGCCCGGGAGCGGCGCAAGCGCGAGCAGGCCGAGGCCCAGCGGCTCGTGGAGGACGAGCGCGCCAGGGAGGCCGCCGTCGTCGAGGAGGCCCGTCGCGCCGAGGAGGCCGCCGCCCGCGCCAAGGTGGACGCCGAGGCCGGCCGTACGCTGGCCCAGGGCCTGGACAAGACGCGGAGCCAGGGCTTCATGGCCCGCCTCAACGGTCTGTTCGGCCAGCAGCGCCAGGTGGACGAGTCCGTGCTGGTGGAGCTGGAGGAAATCCTCTTCACGGCGGACATCGGCGTGCGCACGGCCAGCGAGCTGGTGGAGGTGGCGCGCGAGAAGCTCAAGCGCAGCGAGCTGAGTGACTCCCATCGCATCAAGGACCTCATCCGCACGGAGGTCGCCCGCATCGTCGACCTGCCCGTGCCGCGCTCGCTGGAAGGCGGCGGTCCGCCGCACGTCGTCATGGTGGTGGGCGTCAACGGCGCGGGGAAGACGACGACCATCGGCAAGCTCGCCGCGAAGCTCACGGGCGAGGGCAAGAAGGTCATCCTGGCCGCGGGCGACACGTTCCGCGCCGCCGCCACCGAGCAGCTCGACGTGTGGGCCGAGCGCGCGAAGGCGCAGCTGGTGAAGGGCACCGAGGGTGGCGACCCGGGCTCCGTCATCTTCGACGCCATCAAGAAGGCCCAGGCCGAGGGCGCCGACGTCGTCATCGCCGACACGGCGGGCCGGCTGCACACCAAGGCGCCGCTGATGGAGGAGCTGAAGAAGGTCAAGCGCGTCATGGACAAGGCCATGCCCGGCACGCCGCACGAGGTGCTGCTCGTGCTGGACTCCACCAACGGGCAGAACGCCATTCAGCAGGCCAAGCAGTTCCACGAGGCCGTGGGCATCACCGCCATCGCGCTGACGAAGCTGGACGGCACCGCCAAGGGCGGCGTCATCATCGGCATCTGCGACGAGCTGAAGCTGCCCGTCGTATGGGTCGGCGTGGGCGAGAAAATCGCGGACCTGCGCCGCTTCGAGCCGCGCGAGTTCGTTCAGGCGCTCTTCGACTGACGCCCTGCCCTTACTGCCCCAGCAGCGAGGGCAGAATCGACTCGAGCAACTCCTTCGTCTGCGGGTCCAGGTTGTCCACATCCAACCCGCTTCCGGCGCCCAGCGTGCCCATCACCGCGTCCAGGTTGGGCAGGCCCAGGTCATCATCGCCATGGGCCTCGTTCCACCAGCGCACGCGCAGCCGCTCCAGGGCCTTCGCGTTCCCAGGGCTCGCCTTGGCCAACTCCTTGGTGAAGCACTCCTTGCACGTCCACTTGAAGCGGTACGTGTCCACGTAGGAACGCAGGCCCTGGAAGAACGCGGTGTCGCCCACCAGCTTGCGTGACGCGTGGTGCAGCAGCGGCGCCTTGCCGTACACCAGCGCCCCGTACTCCGTCTCGTTGTCGAACGCGCTCGTGGGCCGGTCCGCTCGCGCGTCCTCGCCGCCCGCCAGCCGATACATGTGGTACGGCGACACCAGCAGCTCGCGCCGGAGCGCCTCCGCCGCCGCCTTGCCGTGCTTCCACTCGATGTAGAGGAGCGCGGCGTACTGGGCCAGCGACTCGTCCACCACGGGGGCGTGGATGGGGTCCGAACCCACGAGGCCCGCGAAGTACTGGTGCGCCACCTCGTGCGCGACGGTGAACTCCAGCGTGCGCTCCAGCGAGCCACTCAGTTGTGTCAGGGGCGCGGAGCCCGCGGGGCCCAGCATCGCCAGCACTTCCTTCAACTGCTCCACGTCCACCTGACCGGCCACCAGTTCGAACGGGTCCACCACGCCGCGATACAGCATGCTCGACACGGTGATGAGGCCGGGGAACTCCATGCCTCCCGCCCCGCCGGACAGCGGCGCCTCCACCACCCGGAAGTGCGTGTACGGCAGCGGCCCCAGGCGCTTCTCGAACTCCGCCAGCGCCGACGAGGCGTACTTCAGCACGCGCTCGCCCACGTCCTTGTCCTTCACCGCGTAGTGGCTCTCCACCGTGACGCCGTTCACCGTGGCCGTGGACACCTCGTAGCCCTTGGACACGAGGATGGGGAAGTCGCGCACCGCGCCCGCGGCGAAGGCGAAACGCACGCGGCCGTCGCGCTCGGGAACCTCACCCATCGCCACGCCCGTGGCATGCACGGACCAGCCCGACGGCACGGTGATGGAGGCCAGCACATGCGCCGGCGCATACAACGCCAGGTCTCCGATGCCCTGCGGCCCCGCCCAGGGCTGGCCCTTGTCGTCCAGCGGCGGAACCTGGGGCACGACGCCGACCAGGCTCATGAAGTCCGCCGTGACAGAAAAGGCCCCGTGGTCGCCCTTTGGCCCCTGCCCTCCACCCCCGAGGAGCGTCGCCGCGGGCTTCTCCCCCTTCGGGGCGACGGCCCGGACGGCCACGTCCAGCACCGCCGCCGCGCCCGGAGGCACCGGCTCCACCAGTCGATAGCGGTACAGCGTGGGCTCCGGCTGCTCCAGGACGATGGGCTGGCGCCCCAGCCGCGCATCGGACAGCACCACCCGCTTGCCCCCCTGCGCGTTGGGTGTCACCCGCAGGTACAGCTCCGTCAGGGGCTTGTCGCGGGCCATCACCTCCACCTGCACCCGCCCCTTCGCCTCGCGCGAAACGGGGTCCACCTCCAACTGCACCCGGTAGCGCGGCAGTTCATCCAGCGGCCCCAGCGCCTTCGCCACGCGCTCCCGCTCGGCGGGCTTGAGGTGCTGGAGGCTCAGCTGCACCTCCGGGGAGACCTCTTCTCCTCGAGCGGGCTGCCCGAGGAGCATGCACCACGACAGCAGGCCAGGCAGGAGCGTCCGCATGCGCGCATGCTAATTGACCCGGGGCACCACGGCTCGTCTAGCCTTCGTGGGCATGCACTCTCGAACGCTTCTCCTGGCCGCTGCCCTCGGGTGGATGGCGTGTGCGCGGAACGTC
>NZ_JABUMQ010000568.1:0-3398 GCF_013336645.1 Myxococcus sp. CA039A
GCCTCGGACCCTCCCAAGATTGGAGCGTCAAGCCGGACGGGTCGGCAAAACCGACCACCCTCAATGCATCGCGGTACGCCCATCCCTCGAGCCCGGCGGCACGTGTCTGACGCGTGAAGCCCGCTCGAAGTACTCCACCACCAGACCGCCGAAGGGCACCCGAGGCCCCTCGACTCTCGAATCCCTCAGTCGCTGAAGCAGCGCCACCGCCGAGTCCACCGCCTCATCCACGGCGCGGTTGATGCGCTCCTTCTCCCAATCCCCGCCGCCGAGCACCTCCGCGGCGTCCACCAGGCAGCGCCGCAGCGCCGAGAATTCTTCGTGCAGGGCGCGCGCGCCACGCTCCGGCGACAGGCGCAGCACCGCTTTCGTACGGCTCCAGGGGCTCGTGTCGTCCCCCTCCAGCGTCAGCCCCAGCTCCCGGACGAAGGGCTCCACCAATCCGTCGAGCTGACTCAGCGGAGTCTGGTTGCCGTCCGTCGCTTCGTGAGCCGACATCCGCATCCGGCGCCACAGCGCAGCGATCCGGTCTGGCTGCTGGCGGAAGAACCGCGCCAGCCCGGCTGCCTTACGTCCCCGCTCAGTCATGTCCGGTGCCTTCCGCATCGCACCGGGAGCTATAGCAAGTCGGTTGCCAGCGCTTGGGACGCGGCCTCTCCAGGAAAATCAGCAGCTTGGAAAGGGCACTGCCGCGCGTGGGGAGGCGACGAAGTAAAAACTTCGGGGTTCGGCTTGTAGACCTGTCCGAAGGTCCAGACAGGGCCCGGGTGGAGGGCGCGACTCAGTGCAGCGTGGGCTTGGCGGTGCGGGCTTTCAGCTCGTCGTCGCTCCCGGCCGCCTGCTCGCTCTCGTGCTCGGGGCCGACGGAGTACTCGCCTGAGGTCGACTCCGCGTGAGGCGGCGACTCCGGGTGCTCCGGTTCCGGTTCCGACGCGGGGGGGCCGGGCCAATACAGCTCCTGAAGCGGCGCGGAGGGACCCGACAGGGGCGTGCCGGCCTCGGCCGCCTGCTGCTGGGCCACCATCATCAGCCGCAGGGCGGCCTCGTCCGCGGCCTCCTGCGCCGTCATCTCCGCCAGCCGCGCGGCCTTCTGCTGGCGGCGGCGCGCGTACGCGGCCACGCACAGGATGGAGGCCGTCAACCACAGCAAGGCGGAGCTGGTGGTGAGCGGCAGCCACCCGTAGCGGGCGGCCAGCCCGTCGCGCCAGCCAGACTCCTCCACGTCCAGCGAGGTGTGGAACGCCTTGCCGAACGCCGTCTCGAAGGGCTCCCCGTCGCGTACGCCGTCGATGAGCAGTCCCATGGCCTGGGGGCCGTAGCGCGTGGAGAGGTGCGCGACGAAGGCGGCGCTCTGGGCGTAGGCGATCTCCACGTCGGCGGGCAGGTCCGGCCAGTCGGAGGACAGGTCCTCGAAGTGGAAGACGCGCTCCTGGGTCACCGCGCGAAACAGGGCCGAGTAGTGGGTGAGCGAGAAGCGCTCCCCGGTGACGTTCTGCGCGACGCCCTCCTGGAACCAGCGGGGCCAGCCCCGGGCGAGCTGTCCCAAGGCCACGTGCGCCAGCTCGTGCCTCAGCGTCTGCTGGCCGTCCGGCGCGTGGAGGCTGAGCGCGTCCAGCAGGATGATTTGATGCGTGGGGTAGGCCAGCGCCACGGCCCAGCCCGGAGGCCGGCCGCCGGGGAGCGCCAGCGCCTCGAACTCCTCGCGGCCCACGCCCAGGCGAATCTCCGTCACCCCAGGCCAGTCGCGCCCCAGGATGTTGCCGAAGCCGTCGCGCACCGATTCAATCTTCTCCGCCAGCTCCCTCGCCGCCACGGTGGCCGCCGCCGTGTGGAGGATGCGGAAGCGCTTCGTCGACAGCTCTCCGGCGACGATTTTGGGCCGGGAGTGGGGGACGAGCACCACGTCGTCCACCAGGGCTTCGCCCCCGTGGGGATGGGAACCGGAGCCTTCACCCAGGCCCTGGGCCCACGCCCGAGGCATGGCCAGCAGCAACAGGAGCAGGACGAGCAGGTGGCGCATGCGGGGGCCTCGCTATCCCCCAGACATAACAGCCTCGACCCGCGCCGCATCAACCCCCACCACCTGAACGCGTTTTCGGCGCGACGCGTCACCCGCGACGAGCGTGACTTGCCGCCGGGGCACACCGAGCTGCTTGCCCAGGAACTCGAGGAGGGCGGCGTTGGCTTCCCCATCCACGGGCGGAGCGGCGAGCTGGATTTTCAACAACCCGTCATGTTCCCCGACGACGCGGGTGCGCGAGGCGCGGGGCTGGATGAGCAGGGCCAGCTCCACGCCGTCCGGCACGGACTTCAGCCAGGGCGCGGCCATGGGCTACTCGTTGCCGTTGGCCTTCTTCTGGGACAGGTAGGCCACGTTGTCCTCGACGCGGGCGTAGTCGCGGTCCGCGAAGGTGGGGGCCTTGAAGGTCTCCAGCAGCTTCTGGTGCGCGTCCAGCACCGAGCGCACCTGGGACTCGAACTGGGTGCGCTGGCGCTTGAGCTCGTTGATGTCCTCCACCACCTGCACCAGCCGCTGATGCGCGCCGTGGACGATCTTCTCCGCCTGGTGCTCGGCGTCCGCGATGATGATCTCCGCCTCCTTCTTGGCGGCGGACTGCAGGTCCTCGCTGATGCGCTGGGCGGTGACCATCGTCTCCTGGAGGGTGCGCTCGCGCTCCTGGTGCTGCTCGAGCTTGAGCTGCGTGCGCTTCAGCTCCTCCTTGAGCGCGATGTTCTCCTTCACCACTTCCTCGAACTCGCCGGCGATCAGCTCGAGGTAGGCCTCGACTTCGCGGCGGGAGAAACCTCGCAGCGCCGTTTCGAACCGCTTCTGCCGGATGTCGAGCGGGGTGATCTTCATGCGCGCGAGTCTAACGCAGGCCGATGACTTCTCCAGGATTCGGCCCCCGCGGGCGACGCCGCGCCCCCCAAAGCGCTCCTCGCCTGCTTGCCTGGTGGGGCGGCGAGCGACGTGCTCAGCGCGAAGCGGGCGGCGCGTTCCACTGCTCGGCGACGGCGCGCGCGGCGTTCTGCACCACCGAGGTGAGGCGGGAGTCGGTGGCCGCGTCCTGCACGGTGCGCCGGGCGGACGCGGTCCGCTGGAAGACGAGGCCGTTGAGGGCCTGAATCTTCAGTGCGTCCGGCATGCGGGGGTGGCGCACCACGTTGCCCAGGATTTCCTCGGCGCGGGGGTGCTGGAAGAGGGCCACCGCGCGCAGCACGGCCTGCTGGGTGCGGGGATTGGGGTCCCACAGGTGCGTGGCCAGCGAGTCCAGCGCGCGAGGGTCTCCCAGCAGGGCCAGGTCCTCCACGGCGATGGCGCGGACCTCCTCGGGCGCGGGGCGGGCGGCCCACAAGAGGGCGCGCAGCAGGGCGGTGTCGTCCGCCGAGGCCACGGG
>NZ_JABUMQ010000569.1:0-3391 GCF_013336645.1 Myxococcus sp. CA039A
GTCCCCGCGCCCCCTCCCCCCATTTCCACGCCCTCGCCGCCTCGCGAGCCGGGTGCCATCGCCCGGCTGACGCGGGGGCTCCGAGGACTGCCCGCGGCGCCGCGCTGGTGGGGCCCTGGCTGTGGTGGCATGGCCGGCTGGCTCAAGCGCGTACCCGCGGGGATGACTCCACCCACGGTGGACCTGACCCGCCGCTTCCACGACCTGCTGCGAGCCGTGCGCGAGGGCGAGCCCGTGCTCCCGGACGAAGCGCGGCGCCATCAGTACGTGCTGGTGCGCGGGATGCTGGGGGACGAGCTGCCCGGCTACCTGCTGGACAACGTGCAGCGACTGGAGCGCCGGGGCCTGGACGTGCTCGAGGCGTCGGTGGACACGGAGGGGTTGCTGCTCGACAACGTCGCGGTGCTGCGCGAAGCACTGCTGGACGCGGAGCACTTCGGCCGCTCGGTGGTGCTGGTGGGACACAGCAAGGGCGGCGTCGAGTGCACCGCCGTGCTCGCCCTGTACCCGGAGCTGCGCCGGGTGGTGCGCGCGGTGGTGACGCTCCAGGCGCCTTATGGCGGCTCGTCCATCGCCCATGACCTGGCCTCGACGCCGGACATGCGCAGGCTCATCGACTTCGCCTTCCCGCTGCTTTTCCACGGAGTGTCCCGCTCGGTGGAGGAGCTGTCCTATCCCCAGCGCATGGCGTTCATCCGCCAGCACCCGTATCCGGCGGACATCCCCACCGTGTCGCTGGCCACCTCGCGGCTGTCCCGCCTGTCGTCGCTCTATCCGCTCCAGCGCTACCTGGACGAGCGCTACCGCTACGCGTCCGACGGCATGGTGACCGCGCTGGACGCGGAGGTGCCTGGCGCGCGCGTGGTGCGACTGGACGACATGGACCACGCGGAGGCCGCGCTGCGCGCCTTCCCGGGACTGGGCCGCTACCACCCCGGCGATGTCACCGAGGTGATGGTGGCGCTGGCGCTCCAGACGCCTTGAAACCACCGCCGCGATGTCAGGTCGGCGGCGTCAGCGACACGCGCCGCATCACGCTGTCGATGGTGGCGAAGTGCAGCGCCAGGTCCTCCACCCGCTTGGCCAGCAGGGTGTCTTCCTTCATCGCGCGGATGAGGTCCTGGCGGGAGACGCCGGACAGCCCGGCCAGGTCGGCCACCAGCGCATCCACGGCGCCCTTCGCGAGCTTCACGTGGTCGCGCGCGGCGATGGCCCTGAGCGCCAGCGCCAACGTCAGCCGTCGCTCCGTGTCCGCGCGGGTGAGGGGCTCCCTGAGCCAGCCCTCCAGCGCCTCCTGAAGCTCGTTCGGCTGGAAGTCCTTGCGAATCAGCATGGGGCGTTCGGTCTCCGCCCAGCGGCGGCGAATCTCCTCGTCCACCAGCGCGGGCGTCAGCGTCACCTTCGTGCGCGACACCACTTCGTCCAGCACGCGCTCCTGGGTGAGCCGGTCCATCTCCTCGGTGCGCTCGCGGGCGAGCGTGTCACCCAGGTGGGCCATCACGTCGGTGAGGGTGCCCAGCCCCAGGCGCTTGAGCAGCTCCGGCGAGTCATCCTCCAACAGCTTCAACTCGGAGGCCGCCTTCACGTCGAGCAGGAAGCGCGCCGTCACGCCGCGCAGCGACTCCACCACGTAGGTGTCCGGCAGCTTCAGCTCGATGCCGAAGGACTGGCCCACCTTCGCGCCCACCAGCGCCTCGAAGAATCCGGGCAGCAGCGCGTCTGGCGCGACCTCCGCGCGCCAGTTCTCCCTCGCGGAGTAGGGGATGAGCCGACCGTCGGCGAAGCCGAGCACGTCCAGCAGCACCTCGTCGTCGGGCCCCACCGCCTCGCCCGCCAGTCGCTCACGGCGGTCGGCGTGCTGGCGGCGCAGCGAATCGAAGCGCTCCACCAGGGCCTGCTCGTCGATGGGGCCGGGTGCGACCACGGCCACCGTCAGCCCTTCCAGGGACGGCGCCTGCACGGTGGGGAGGGAGACAGGCTCGGTGCTGCCCAGCGACAGCGACGCGGGCATGCGCTTCATGATTCCGAGCGCGTGCAGCTCGGCCAGCGAGCGCGCACCGCCACCCTTCGGGTCGTTCTGGGACGTCATGCTTCCTCCGCTCCGAAGCGTCCGGATAGCACAGAGCGAAGGAGGCGCGCGGTGCCTAGAAGAACGCGCCCACGAAGCTGGACACCGTCGAGACGACGGCGCCCGCCTGGCTGACCACCGGGATATTGGTGGCCGCGGCGATGGAGCCCAGCGCGGTGACGCCGGCGGTGACCTTCTTGCCCACCGCGGCGTTCGGGTCCGCGAGCGTGCTCGCGGCGGCGGCGGTGTCCGCGGCGGCGATGGCGACGTTGAGGCCCGGCGCGAAGCGGCCCGCGGCCCTGGCCACGGCCGTGCCGCCCCCCTGCAGCGCGGTGCGAGCGGCGTTGGCGCCCAGACGACCCGCGTCCTCCAGTCCCTCGCCCGCGGCGCGAGCGGCGGCGTGACGCGTGACCTGGCGGGACGAGCCCTGCGCGGCCTCGGACGCGGCGGAGGTCGCCACGCGGTTCGCCACGGCGCCCGTGGCCTCCGGCGCGGCCTGCGTGAAGGCGGTGCGCGCCGCGTTGGCCGCCGCGCGGAAGTTGCTCACGTTGCCCGCGAGGTCCAGGCCCCCCTTGGCCACGTTGAGACCGGTGGACGCGAGGCCCGACACGGAGCCGAGCGCCCTGTTGGCGGACTCGCCGGACGGGTTGCGGAAGGCATCGCGCACGTCGCGGAACGACAGGTAGGCCGCGCCCGGGAGCTGCGCCACGCTGGCCGCCGTGGACACGCCGCCGGCCCAGCGGGCGCTTCGGGTGTTCACGCCTTCCACGGTGGTGCCGGTGAGCCCCGTCTCGAGCGGTCCGAAGCGGATGGGGCCCTGCGTGCGACGCACCTGGGTGGCGCCCACCGCGTCGGAGAACTGCCTCACCCCGTTGGTTCCCCGGGCCACCTCGTTGCCAAGCTGCTCCCAGCGGTCCGACCTCGCGGCGGGCGGCGCCAGGACGTCAGCCCGGGGCGCCGGAGGCGGCGCGGCCGACGGCTGTGCGGGCCGAGCAGTGGGAGCGGAACTCGGGGCGGTGGGACGAGGCTCGATGGGCGCCAACTCAGGACTCCAGACGCAATTCAGGGTGTTCTGTGGGGATCATCGTGCCCTGGTTCCAGATGTTGCGTCGACCCGGGTCGCTGGCGGGCGATTTTGCCTCCCAGACAACGCCCTGCCCGCGCGGGACGACGTAACCCCCTGTAATCCGGCGGAGGTCGGGTAATCTGCGCGCCCCATGAACATCCGAATCCTCAGCGCCCTCCTCCTGTGCCTCACCGTCGCCGCCTGCAAGGACTCCGAGAAGAAGGAATCCACGGGTGGTTCCACCCCCGCCTCCGCCA
>NZ_JABUMQ010000056.1:0-41052 GCF_013336645.1 Myxococcus sp. CA039A
CGGGCGGGCCGTGCATGGCGCGCCGGCCCACCGTGGGCATCACCCTCATCGACGGGAAGCCGATGCAGATGCCGTAGAAGGCGCTGAGCGCGAAGATGCGCATGACCTCCGCGGGCGGAGTGGGCGCGGGGAGTATCACGAACGCCGTGACGAGCGCCGCGAGCAGCAGCGTGCAGCCCGCGAACAGCGCCCAGCGCACCCCGGGTTTCATTTCGCGCGCCGCACCGTCATCTCGAGGAACTGACCGAATGTCTTGCCCCCATCGAGCGAGAGTTCTCCCTTTTCAACCCACACCCCGTCGCGCACGTCCAGCGTGAAGCGGACGCGGCCCTGAGGCATGTCGAAGCCCCACTGGAACACCCCATCGCCCAGCAGCTTCATTTCGGTGTCCACGACGCCGCCACCGAACCGGTATGCACTGAAGCGCACGCGGCCAGCGGCCTCATCCCAGGAGAGTACTCCGAGCGCCTGGTGCGTGGGGACCTCGGGGGCCGTGGGGCTCGCTCGGCTGGTGCCCAGTCCCTCCACCACGAGCACTGTTCCGTCGAGGTGCGGCTGCACGGTCTCCTTCAGTTGGAACGTCTTGCGGCCGCCCGCATGAGGGCCCATGTCGACCCATCCGTCTCCCCGCCAGTTGCCCACCAGGACCTGTAACGGCGAGAGCTTCTCGCGGTGCCGGGCGGCCGCTTCCGCGGCGGAGGGTGGCTGTCTCGGCCGCACAGGAGGCGTGGGCTCCGCGGCGAGGACAGGGGCGGCCAGTGTGAGCGCGAGGGCGACGAGGAGGTTGCGGGCGTGCATGAGAGGTACTCCCGTTCGTGGGTGCCTTCCGGTCCTAGTTCAGGGGCGCTCGCCGGGCGCGCGGGTTCCGACGAGAGGTCGGACTTCAGGGACGAGGGGTTCATCGGCACCCGAGCGGGGGCTATGCCGGTGTCGTTGGTTCCCCGTGACTTCGCGCAAGGACACACTGACCGTAAAAGCAGATGTATTACGAGGTGTCCGGCAAGGGCGACCCGCTGATTGTCCTGCACGGGGCCTACATGAACATCCCGACGATGGGCGCCATCATCCCCAAGCTCGCGAAGACCCATCGGGTCTATGCGCTCGAGTTTCAGGGACACGGCCGCACCACCGACATCGACCGGCCCATCACCTACCCCCACCTGGCGGATGACATCGCGGCCTTCATGGACGCGGTGGGACTCAAGAAGGCGGACGTGTTCGGCTACTCCATGGGAGCGGCCGCCGGGCTGCAGTTCGCCATCCGCCATCCGGAGAAGGTGAACAAGCTGGCCGCCGCTTCGGTCGCCTACGACGTCGAGGGCTGGCAGCCCGAGTTCAAGGAGTTCATCCCGCAGATGAAGGTGGAGATGTTCCTCGAGATGCCGTTCGCGAAGGACTACCGGAAGCTCGCCGCCAACCCCGAAGGGTTTCCGGAGCTGGTCCGGAAGCTGATTGCGCTCGAGAAGGAGCCGATGGCGTGGAGGGAGCAGGTGAAGGCGCTGAAGACTCCGGTGCTCATCATCACCGGAGATGCCGACGTCTCGACCCTGGAGCATTCGGTCGCCCTGTTCCGGCTCCTCGGCGGTGGCGGCGCGGGCGACATGGGCAAGCCGCTGTCGCCCTCGCGCCTCGCGGTCCTGCCGGCGACGTCACACACCGCGGTCATCACGCAAACGGAGCTGTTGCACGCCTTCATCGAGCCCTTCCTGAAGGGCATCACGCCGAAGGGGATGTTCGAGGCTCCTTAAGCCGGTGCCTCGAACCGCTCCCCCTTTCACCGCGTGAGTGACGGGGAGGCTTCCGCTCCTGGACGACTCAGCGTCGGACGAGGAGTCGCAGACCGCCCATGAACCAGGAATGGAAGCGGGCATCCTGTCCGTCGTACCTGGCCAGGGTCCCCGTCACGTAGGGGCCGAACCACACGGGCCCCGCGACGTTGAAATCGATGCCCCCCTGAAGGTTGCCCACCTCGAAGCCTTCCAGGCGGCCATACGACGAGGTCGGTTCGAGTTCTCCGGTCATGACGGAGGGCACCTGGTCGGCATCGAGGACGTCGTAGCCAACGCCCAGGCCCAGCCACGGGCTGAGCTTCTCCGACCAGGGGTGGTGGTAGCTCAGGTTGAGGCCGATTCGCATGGCGCTCACACCGCAGTCCCCCTGGCACTCACTGACGGCGAGCCCCACCGCGTACTGGAACGAGGCGCCCACGTAGAAGTGGGAGCCCAGGAACGTCCCCACGTCGAGCTGCGCGGGGACGATGCCCTTCACGATTTCGTCCAGGTATATGTCGTAGTGGCTGTCCCCTCCCTTCGCGATGCCGATGGGGAGCCCGTAGCCGGCGCGAAGGCCGAAGGAGAGCTTCAGGTCCTCGGATTCGGCCTGGGCGACAGGTGCCCCTGCGAGGATGAGCGTGATGATGGCCCCGAACGTGACAACTGAGTTGCGCATGATGTCTTCCTCTCGCGGTGATGCGATGTGAATCACCGCCGGGCCCAGAGCGGGGTCGGCCTCCCTCGCCTGGCCCGACGAGGCGCCAGTGCAAGCGCGGTGCCTTCCCTGTTCTCCAGGTGACACCAGGATGGACCGTGAAGACAGCACGACTCGGGGACTCAGAATTTCGCGGCAATGCGCCAGGGAGGCCGTGCTCCAGGGGAGGCATGACTTGTGTGTCGCAGCCTGGCTGAGGCACGGGTGGTGATGCGGGGAGTGCTCAACGGGCCCTGGCCGTTGGCCATACCGGCATCTTCACGAAGCCCGGCAGTTGCTCGACACGCGCCAGCCAGGCGGTGACTCCAGGGTAGTCGTCGAGGGCGATTCCTCCCTGGTACGAGAGGCTCACCAGAGGATGACAAGCCACGTCCGCCAGCGTCGGACGCCCGAGCTCAAGCCAGCCCCCGTCGGTCAGACGTCGCTCCAGCACCTGCAGGGCCGAGCGCGCTCGCGACTGCGCGGCGGGGAGGTCGCAGGCCACTCCGAAGGCCAGGTGGTTGCGCGCGAAGCCAATGCCGTTGTGCAGCTCATTGGCATCCATGAACAGCCATTGCATCACTCCCGCCGCCTCCGCGGGCTCTCGCGGCAGCCAGACGTCAGCGCGGTCATAGGTCCGGGCAAGGTAGTAGACAATGGCGTGACTGTCTCGCAGCACGAGTTCACCGTCGGTCAGCACCGGGACCTGCCCGAGCGGATTGAGCGCCAGGAATTCGGGGCGTCGATGCTCGCCGACGACCAGGTTCACCATCTGCTCGCGGTAGTCGAGCCCCAGCAGGGAGAGGAACAGCCGCACGCGGTGCGTGTTACCGGACAGGGGAAAGCCATGAAGGATGCGCGTCATGAAGCCTCCTGGAGAGGACTGAGCTGGGGTTGCACGTCGCGCGGCGATGGCGACGCGGGCCACTGTGGAGTCGTCGCGTGGGCGCGGCAACCACCTCGGAGGTAGTTGTCGCCATCACCGCATCAGCCCCACACTCCCCGCGTCCGCCATCTCGTCTTCCTCACGGAGGGGTCACTCATGGCTTCACGTCCGCAAGCGCTGCCGGAGCTGACCCCAGGCTCGTCCTTCGCCGAGCAGCTCAAGCGCTGGCGACAGCTGCGCAGGCTCTCGCAGATGGAGCTGTCCCTGCAGGCGAACGTCTCGCAGAAGCACGTCAGCTACCTCGAGCTGGGGCGGGCGAGGCCCAGCCGCGCCATGGTCCTGCTGCTAGCGCACGTGCTCGATCTCCCCCTGCACGAGCGCAACGTGTTCCTGGAAGCCGCTGGCTTCACCGGAGCCTTCAGCCGGAGCACCCTGGATGCCCCCTCGATGCGGCCGGTGGTCGAGGCCGTCGATGTCATGCTCACCCACCTCGAGCCGAATCCGGCGCTCGTGGTCGACGGCGCCTGGGACATCGTCCGGCTCAACGCAGGCATGTCGCGGCTCACGGCGGCGCTGGCATTCGACCCGGCGCCACTGCAGCGCGCCGTGGGCATGGCGAGGGCGCGAAACATGATGCGCCAGCTGTTCCACCCTGCCGGCCTGCGCGGGCGCATCATCAACTGGACGGAGGTCGCGCCGCTGATGCTCGTGCATCTGCGCCGCCAGCATCAGAGTCGGCCGAGCGAGGCCCTCGCGGACCTCTACACCGAACTGCGGGGGTATCCCGGCGTATCCGCCCTGCCAGTTCCGTCATCGGCATCCACCGGCCTGCCGCCCATCACGCCCATCGAGTACGCGCATGGGACGTTCCGGATACGGCTGTTGTCGATGTGCTCGACCTTTGGCAATGCGCAGGACATCACCACCGACCATCTGCGCATCGAGTCCTTCTTTCCCGCCGACGACGACGCGCGGCGGCGCTTGAATGAGCTCAAGGCGGCAGGACGGAGACGGTAGGGTCTTCGGGCAAGACCTCAGCGCGCCCAGCAGGCCGCGCGCCGCCAATCCTGCCCACGGCACCGCGTGCAGAGTGACTTCGCCCATTGCCTCCTGGCGGAGTCCCGGCGATGAGGTCACCTCAAGGCCACTTGGCGTGGACCCATTGCGCGAAGGTCCGTGGCGAGAGGCCGAGGGCCCGCGCTTCGTCGGGGCGGGCCGGACTCGGATTTTCGTTCAGGTAGCGCTGCGAGTTGACGAACGCGGGGAGGAGGCCCTGTGCGAGTGCCTCTTCCGGAGTCAGGTCGGGCGCCTCGACCTTCGTCTTCCAGGCCTCCGAAAGGACCGCTGATATCTCGCGGAGCGAGCGGACATCACCGGCGAGTTCGAGGTTGCGGCCATCGAAGCGCTCCGGCTCGGCGATGATTCGCGCGACCGCCTTGCCGATATCGTCGACGGCGATGAGCGACAGCCGGGTGTCGGGTTTGAGGACGGTCAGCAGCCGATTCTCCACCCAGTTCGCGAAGAGGAATGACGGGCGCACGAAGTTCTCCATGAACATGGACGGCCGCAGCACGGTCCAGTGCGGGAAGCCGGCGTCCTTCACGAGCTCGTCGAGATACGCCTTGCTCTCCCAGTAATGCTCCAGCGTCTTCCAGCGCCCCTCCTTCCAACCGGGGACGCCGCGATGATGGTCGCCAGCGCCGGAGACCGATGTGTGGACGAACTGCGGGACGCGCTCGGCGAGCGCCGCCTCGACGAGGTTCCGCCCATGCCTCGTCTCGGAGTCGCCTCCGAGGTCCTTGAGGTCGGGCGTCTGCACCGAGAAGACCGCGTCGACGCCACGGCAGGCCGCGCGCAGCGAAGGCGGGTCATCAAGATTCCCCGAGGCAATCTCGACGCCGTGCCCCCGGAGCCCCGCCACTGCCGGCGCCTCCAGGTTTCGGACCAGCGCCCGCACCGCGACGCCGTCGGCGCGCAGTGCGCGTGCGGCCGCTCCGCCCTGTCTGCCCGTGGCTCCCGTCACCAGAACCGTCTTCATGGCCCACCTCATCGCAACGTGGCCGGCGCTTTATTGCAACCAGTTCGTTGCTTTAACGAAGGTAACGGCCCCGGAGGACAAAGCAACTTGTTCGTTGCTTTCGTGCTAGAACGTTCGGGATGGCTTCGAAACAGCAACGGGGCGAGCCGCTGGTCGCGAAGATTCTCGAGGCGACCCTCGAAGAGGTCGCGCGGGTCGGCTACGAGAACCTGTCAATCGAGGCGGTCGCCGAGCGCGCCGCCGTCAACAAGACGACAATCTATCGCCGCTGGGAAACTCCGGAGGCGCTGGTGCTCGCCGCGTTCGAACGGGTGTCCGACCAGGACAGCTTCCCCAACACCGGCTCGCTCCGGGGCGATCTCCTCGACTACCTGCGCCGCTATCGCGCGGTCTGCCGCTCCCCCGTGGTGCTGTCGCTGATGCGCATGCTCTTCGCTGGCAGTGGCGGCAAGGGAGAGCTCTGCAAGGTCATCCAAGAGCGAATCGAGCGCTCCGAATGCAACGCGCTCGTGATGTTCGAGCGGGCGGTGGCGCGCGGCGAGCTCCCGAAGGACACCGACATGCCGCTCGTTCGTGACCTCCTGCTCGGCAGCGCCCGGAATCTGATTTTGTTCCGCCATGACACCTGCACCGACGAGACGCTCGAGCGAGTCGTCGACGTGATGCTGCTCGGCGCCGCCGAAGGCGGTCGGCGAAAGAAGTCGGCGCGACGCTGAGGCACCCCGCGAAGCGCATTCGTCCCATGCGTTGCACGCGGACCGCTACGACCCGCGAACAGGTATGAATCATGGGAGCGTCATCAGGTTGCGTTGAAACCACTCCCGGAGGGCGACGACGTCGGCACGGGAACTCAGGCCTGGCGCGCAGACGAAGTGATAGGTCTCGCCGCAAAGAACCTCGACGAACGGCTGGCTCAGCAGTCCCGCGGACAAGGCGTCGGCCACCAAGACCCGGCTGACGATGGCAACCCCCTGCCCCGCGAGCGCGGCCTGAACCGCATGCAGGCCGTCCGTGAACCGGATGCCGGCCTCGGTATCCACCCCTGTGACTCCGGCCTCGGCACACCAGCGGGCCCACGTCGGCGGAGGTCTGGGCACACGCTGCCCGTCGATGTGGATGAGCTTCGCGCGGCGCAGGTCGCTGGCGCGCGTGAGTTTGAGTCTCGGGCTGCACACGGGGGCGAAGGTGTCGCGCTTCAGCACCGTGGCCTCGGCCCCCGGAAACGGGCCCCTGCCATAGCGGATGGCCACATCGACTTCGCCCGCTTTCAGCACCACGGGCGCGTTTCCGGCATGCAGCCGGAACTCGATGTCCGGCAAGAGGCGGCGGACCTCATCCAGACGCGGCACCAGCCACTGGCTCAAGAACCCCGTGGTGGCGGAGAGTGTCAGCGTCACGGGAGTCGGGCCCTTGCGCAGGCGTGAGACAACCCGGCTGATGTCCGCGAAACCCGCCGCGGCCGCCTCGTACAGCTCCGCGCCCGCCGACGTCAGGGACACGGACCGTGGCGTCCGGTCGAGCACACGCACGCCCAGGTAGGCTTCGAGCTGCCGGACCTGGTGGCTGATGGCCGTGGGCGTCACGAAGAGCTCCGCGGCGGCGGCCTTGAAGCTGGAATGTCGGGCGGCGGCGTCGAAGGCGCGCAGCGCGTTCAAGGGAGGAAGCTCGTACGGAGGCATGCTGAATCCAGCTCATCTTCAAGGTGAGAACTTCGCTTTTGCGGCGGCACCCGTGCCTCATTAGGTTTCCGTCAGGTCCGAGCAAGGTGAATGTAGCTCATCTACGACCGAGGAGAAGACGAATGGCAGAGCTGGCATCAGGGCTGATCGATGTGTTCGCGGATGCTCCGCTGAGCGGCAACCCTCTCGCGGTCGTCGAAGGCGCGGACGCGTTGCCCGACGACACGCTTCGGCGCATCGCAGGCGAGTTCAATCAGGCGGAGACGACCTTTCTCCTGAAGAGCACGCGCGCCGATTGGAAGTTGCGCTCGTTCACCGCGAATGGCTCGGAGATATTCGGAGCGGGGCACAATGCGCTCGGGGCCTGGCTGTGGCTCGCCGAGCACGGAGCCCTCGGTTCGTTGGATGCGCCGAAGACCTTCCAACAGGAAATCGGTACAGACGTGTTGCCCATCACGCTCGAGGCACGTGCGGGCCGCATCCATGGACGGATGAAGCAGTCCCCATTGAAGCTCTCTTCGTCACTCGATGAGGTCGGCCCTCTGGCCGAGGCACTTGCCCTGCCTGTCGCGGATGTCCTGACGCACCCGGCGCCCCGCGTCGCCAGCACCGGCGCAGGTCATCTCCTGGTTCGCGTTCGAGACGCGCTGACTGTTGATCGCGCTCGCCCCATGAGTGACAAGTTGCTCTCGGTGCTGGCGGCGGCGGGGGCAGAGGGCTGCTATGTCTACGCGTTCGACCCGGCCGCGCCACGGACGGCCTATGCGCGCTTCTTCAACCCCACGGTCGGTCTCTGGGAAGACGCGGCGACAGGCACGGCCGCCGGGCCGCTGTGCGCCTACCTGGGTTCGGAGGACCTGCTCGCGGAGGACAAGACCCTCGTCGTCGAGCAGGGTGTTCACATGGGCCGGCGCAGTTTGTTGCATGTGCGCCTGACGCCAGAGCCCGAGCTCTCCGGCTCTGGAGTCGTGGTGCTTCGTGGATTGCTCACGGTGACGTGACACTCACTCGACGCCCACGTGCTTCTTATCCTGGGCGCGAGTCACGAACCCGGGCGCAGCATGGCCTCGGCGAGCCTCCAGACGCTGGCCGCCAGCTCGGCGTCGTACGCAATCGCTGTGGGCTGATATTTCTTCGGACTCTTGAGCGCGGCACCTCGCGCGAGCCGCACGTCCTCGTCGAGCAGGAAGCGAAGGCCATTTTCAGCCGAGCGCTCCGGCGTCGTCGCGATGAGCGCGTACAGCGCGCGGGCCCACCACGGCTGTTCGCGAATCGAGTCGGTCGTCGTAGGGCCCACGCAGGAAATCGCGATGCTGATGGGCAGGTCTTTCCACCTTCGCGCGGCCTCCTGAACGTGAAGGAAGCCGAGCACCTGCGACGACATGAGCGAAGCCGTGAGCGTCCACTTGCGACGCTCGAATTGCAGATCGCCCACATCCGGCACGAGCCTCGCGGGAGGGCTGGCGCCGATGTGAAGAATCCGTCCATCTCCGGACGCCGCGAGCGCATCGACGAGCTTCAGGTTGAGCCCGGCCCGCGCGAGGTATTGCAGGCCGAAGGCGTGTTCGTAGCCGTCGGCCGTCGACTGACGCGTCCGCGCCCGCAGGTCCACGTTCATCGCCGAGTGGATGAGGCCATCGAATGTCCTGCGCCAGGCCAGGATGTTGCGGGCAGCGGCTTCGATGCCCACGACCGACGAGAGGTCTGCCCGTGCCCACCGCGCGTCACCGGCTCCGGCGTCACGCAGCAGCTTCGCCGTGGCTTCGCCCCGTGTGGCATCTCGGCCCAACACGAGCACGTCCGCGTGTCGCCGCGCCATCGCGAGCGCGGTGGCTCGACCAATGCCACTCGTCCCACCGGCGAAGACGAAGGCCTTTCCTCTAACGTCTCTCGACATCAGCACCTCGTGGAGTTCAAGTTCGGGTGCCATGGTCTCGGACGACCTGCTACGAAGCGTCTCGAATGGTTGATGGAACGTCCGACGATGCGCTGACGTCGCTTCTCTCCACCGTGAGGCTTCGCGCGAGCATCTTCGGTGCGAGCGAGCTCGCGGCGCCCTGGGGCGTCAGCACCGAGGGTCTCGGCGCCTACGTCTGTTACGTCATCCCAGAAGGAAGTGCCGTCCTCTTCGTGCGCGGGACTCGCCGTGCCCTCCCCCTCCTGGCGGGCGGTGTCGCGCTGGTCCGCGCGGGCATGGCGCACGAGCTCAAGGACTCGCTCAAGACGCGCGCCGAGCCCTTCGAGCGGCTTCGCGCCAGGTCCAAGAGCGCGACCTCTTTCTTCCGCGGCGGCGGCACCGGCGCGCGAACCCAGGTCATCTGTGGGACCCTCGAGGTCGACGAGATTGACCGCGCCCTCTTCGACACCGCGCTGCCACCAGTCGTGAGCTTGAAACACGAAGAGCTCTCGGGGGCGACGCGGCATCTGGTCGCCGCGCTCACGTCCGAGGCCATCGACCGGAAGCCCGGGGCATCACTCGTCCTGACGCGGCTGGCGGAGCTCCTCTTCGTGCAGGTCGTTCGCGCGTGCATCGGTCTCGATGTTCGGATCGCCAGCTGGCTGCGAGGAGTCGGACACCCGGCAATCACGAAGGCGCTGGCTGCGATTCATCGCGCGCCAGGAGAAGCATGGACGCTCGAACGTCTCGCGGAGGAGGCGATGATGTCGCGGTCGACCTTCGCGGCGACCTTCCACGACATCGTGGGGGAGACGCCGTTCGCATATCTCACGTCGTGGCGCATGCGAGCCGCCGCACAGCTCCTCGCATCGTCTGAACAGAGCCTCAAGGTGATTGCCAGCACCGTTGGCTACGCATCCGACGAGGCCTTCTCGCGAGCCTTCCGAGCATGGGCCGGTATGCCTCCCGGCGCATACCGGGGGCGGTCGCCAAGGCGTGCGGACACGTAGCCGTCCCGCCTCGAACCCCTGTACATCCGGCTGCCCATCTCGTCGTTCGAGCGACTCCCCTGCTCGGTCCCCCGCACTCGAACGGGCATCCCACAACGACCTTGGCGCGCACCGCTATCGCCTGTTGATGAGGTAGCGGAGGACCGAGCCGAGGCCGGAGAAACGAAATGAGGGGTCGATGTATTTTTCGATGACGTAGAAGGCGAAGTAGTAGGCGCGGCAGAAGGCCCAGATGGCGAGGCTGAGCAGGAGCAGGACACGCCACTCGGGCAACTGAAGGAGGACGAGCGCCGACGACATCAGTCCGATGACGACGAAGAGGCTCGCCTTGATCCACATCCATCGGTGCGATTGCAGGTCGCGCATGCGCGAAACCTATACCGCCGCTGAGACCTTCGACAGCGCAGGGGGCCGCGGGGCACCAGGCCTCGCCTCCACGTCAGCGCTCCTCGCCTATCTTCGGCATCCCCCGACACAGAAAATCCTCGTCGTCCTTGATGTACGCCAGCAGGAATTCCTCCAGGCTCCCTAACGGGAACCGAGGATCATTGCCGCTCTTGGTGCCCAGGACGAGAGACACGTATCCCTTCCATGGCCCTGACACCCACAGCGCGTACCACCACGACTGCTGAAAGTAGTCGACGAAGATGACAGACGCCTCCGTGGCGTTGCAGCCGTACCCTGCGTCTCGGAGAACATCGGCGGTCGCGCGAAGCTCCCCCGGCAACCAGAAACGAAACCCCTGGGCATCCTCATCCGTTGGAAGCCCGGCGATGCGGAGGAACGCCTCGTATTCTTCTGGAAGTACGCCAGGAAGCGACCGCCACGCGTCCACGAGTTCCTTCATCGCGACCGGCTGGACGTTGAGGTGCCGCTCCAGCCAGTGCTGCCGAACCTGCGTCGCGATATTCGTTATTGCAGTCATGGCGCGGCGATCCAATCCATCAAGCACTTCAACAACCCCGGTGCTGCAAGCGCAGGTTTTCGACGGTAGCACGGGTCAATTTCGCTGCGTGTCCTGGACGAACCGCGAGGCGCGGTGGAGCAACAGGCGCGTGCTACCTTCGGTGGATGGCAAACCACCTCGCCTGCATCGGAATCCACGCCAACGACAAGGCGGCCTTCGGGCGCGTCCTGGACTCCCTGCTGGAGCACACCACGGTCGCGGGCACGACACGCGACCACGAGTTGAAGGTGTGGTCCGACACTTCGGGCGCGAGCTACAGCTTCGTCTTCAACCACGCGCGCACGGCGCAGTGCGCCATCCCGAGCTTCCGGGCGGCAACATCGTGAGGGGGACCTTCTGGCTTGTGGCGAGCGTGACGGCGGGGCTGGGCTGAGCCCGACCAAGAGAGTGGCCATGAGCCTGCGCGAGAAGCGCACCCGTGTGCCTCCCAAACCCGGTCGCCGCATCGCGAGCGCGTCGCTGCCATGAGCGCCAGCGCGTCGCGGCCAGTGAACGAGCCGTGAACTCCGAGGCGACAACAGCCCTGACTGAGGGGCATCTCAGTGGGCCCGTGAAGGCGGCGAGCAGCCGACAAGGCGAGCCGTCCGTTCAAGGAGCTTCTGGAGCGACTGCCTCCCGGTGAAAACGCCGCGCGCCTGCGAAATAGCTCTCGCCAAGAGTTCGTTGTGCCTGAGGGTGAGCAGCCAGTTACAAGTGCGATGACCTGCTCGCCCCCGCGCGCATGCACGGCCACATGAGCCGTCTTCCCCCTGGGAGTTGAACGAATGAGCCGCCTGGCATCCCCCTCCACTCAGCCTCGTGCGACGACGTGCCGGGCTGGCGCACGCACATGGCGCACGCGGATTCTCTCGCTCGCGGTGATGGGGACCACCGCCAGCCTTGCCGCCTGCGCCGCGCCGTCCGCGCTCGCCGTGTCTCCATCCGGGGTGCCCGCGTTCAGCGAAGACATGCTGTCGCCCGAGTTCTGGATTCGCCACGCGCCATCTCCCGATGAGGTGCTGCTCGATGCCAACCAGGTGGCGGCCAAGCGCATGCGCGCCTTCGGTCCGGATGGCGGCCTGATCGACCTGAAGCGCATCCCGGCCACGCTGACGCGGGCGCAGGTCGCCGGCTGGGTCAAGGATGCGCAGCAGACGCCCATCCAGGCAGTCATCGACGAACAGGGCCGACCGGTGACGGAGGCGATGCTCGAAGAGCCGCGCCAGAACACCGCGACCGAACACATCCCCGAAGCCTCCACCGCGCGCTACGGCCTCAGCGTGCGGCGCACGACCCTGCGGTCACTGCCGTCCGACCGGAAGTTCTTCGCGGCGGAGAACCTGCGCGACTACGAAAGCCTGCAGGCCGGCATCCTCTTCCCTGGCGAGCCGGTCGTCATCGCGCACCACAGCGCGGACCAGCAATGGCTGTTCGTCATGACGACCCAGGGTCCCGCATGGGTCCGGCGCGCCGATGTCGCGGAGGGCTCGGCGGACGCGGTGTTCTCGTACGTGGCGAAAGCGCCCGGGCGTGTCGTCACGGGCGACCAGGTGCGCACGGTCTCCACGCCGGAAGCACCCGGGGTGTCCGAGCTCGAGCTCGACATGGGGGTCGCGCTGCCACGGGCCGACGTGGCACCCGGTGAGCCGGTCAACGGCGCCAGCAGCTATGCATCGTGGCCGGTGCTGCTGCCGGTGCGCGAGCAGGACGGCACACTGGCGTTCCAGAGCGCGCTGCTGCGCCGTACCGCCGACACCGCGCCGGGCTATCTGCCAATGACACGCGCCAACATCCTCCGCCAGGCGTTCAAGTTCCTCGGCGAGCGCTACGGCTGGGGGCACCAGTTCAATGCACGCGACTGCAGCGGACTGACCAGCGAGGTGTACCGCAGCCTAGGGCTGTTCCTGCCGCCCAACTCCGGGATGCAGGGCAAGAGCGAGGCGCTGAATCACCGCCTCTTCACTGCGCAGGACTCGCACGCCGAGCGGCTGCGCGCGCTGGCCCAAGCGCAGGTGGGTGACCTCATCGTCGTTCCCGGTCACGTCTTGATGATCATCGGCCACGTGGATGGCGAGCCCTACGTCATCCAGGATGTCCCGTTCGCCGTGTTCAAGGACCCGGCCACGCAGCAGCTCCGCAAGACGAAGCTGAACCAGGTATCGGTCACGCCTCTGCTGCCGCTGTATGCCGACGACACGACCCTGTACGTGGACGCGATGACGAGCCTCGTACACGTCACGCGGCCATAGGCCCGGCCGCGGGCGATGAATTCCATGCTCGCGTGGGCCGCCTCCGCTTGACTCTCCCCCAAGGGGAGACCGCCACCCTCCGCTCCATGTCACCCGGAAACAGGTCTCGGAGGATGGTCATGGTAGGAGTTCTTGGAACACTCGTCCTGCTGGTCGCGGCGGCAGCGGGCACCTGGTGGTGGATGGGGCGAGCGCTCTTCCAACCAGGCACCGTGGAGCAGTTGCTGGCCGCGCGGGGCGAAACGCTGGACGTTCCCCCAGGACAACGTGCGGATGGGCCGTCCTGGCAGGTGTCGCCGGACGTGAGGCTCCACCACGTGGCCGTGGGTGATGGGCGGGACGTCGTCGTCGTGCATGGCGGCCCTGGACTCCCGCCAGCGGAACCCTGGCGCGGGGCGACCATGACGGGTGACGCCCTGCGCTGGCACTTCTATGACCAGCGAGGCTGCGGCGCCTCGTCGCGGCCCTTCACCCACGCGCCCCCTGGCGGCACGTGGCAGGCCATGCAGGCGGTGGAGCTGCGACTGGGACTCGCCGCGCAGCTCGCGGACCTCGAGCGCATCCGGCGACTGCTGGGCAAGGAGCGCCTCACGCTCGTGGGACACTCCTTCGGGGCCCTGGTGGCCGCGCTCTACGCCGCGGAGTGGCCGGAGCGGGTCGAGGCCCTCGTGCTGGTGGCACCCGCCCCGTTGGTGACGATGCCCGCGGGTGATGGCGACCTGTTCACCCAGGTGAGGGCCCGGTTGGACGCAACGGGCCAACGCGAGCTGGCGGCGTGGCTGAAGCACACCTTCGACTTCCCTGCCCGCCTGAAGGACGACGAGGCCCGACTCGCCGAGCACTTCGCCGCCTTCGGCCCCCTGTACGTCCAGGCCACGCGGCACGCCCGCCCCGACGCGAAGCTTCCA
Organism: Myxococcus sp. CA039A; assembly: GCF_013336645.1. Classification (NCBI taxonomy): domain Bacteria; kingdom Pseudomonadati; phylum Myxococcota; class Myxococcia; order Myxococcales; family Myxococcaceae; genus Myxococcus; species Myxococcus sp. CA039A. The sequence goes on from NZ_JABUMQ010000056.1 coordinate 14,080, forward strand.
GGCGCCGGCACCGCGGGAGGCTTTCTCTCGCTGGGGCTCTACCTGAGCCTGGGCCGGCATCACGACTGGACGGAATGGTTGCGCCGGGTGCGCGCGCCCACGCTCGTCATCCATGGCGCCCAGGACCTCCAGCCGCGCTCGGCCACGGAGCGTGTGGTAGAGGCGATTCCCCACGCGCGACTGGTGGAGCTGGCGGACAGCGGGCACTTCCCTTTCGAGGAGCAACCCGAGTCCTTCGCGGCCACTGTGCGCGCCTTCCTCTTGGAGGAGGAGCGGTGAGCGGACTGCTGTATTCCATTGGCGAGACTTCGCGCATCACCGGGCTGACCGTGAAGGCCCTGCGCTTCTACCAGGAGAAGGGACTGCTCGAACCCTCGCGCGTGGACCCCTCCTCTGGCTATCGCTACTACACCGAGCGCGACATCGCCCTGGCCCACACGCTGCGCGCGCTGCGCGACCTGAAACTGTCCCTGGAAGAGATTCAGGGAGTGCTCACGGAGGTGGCGACGGGCGCCTCGCTCGCGGAGCAACTGGGGCGCGCGCGCGCCCGGCTCGCCGACGAGGCCGCCAGCGCGCACCGCTCCGTGCTCGCGCTGGACACCCTGCTGCGAAACCAGGCCCAGGCGGAGGCGTACCTGCGCGCACCGCCGCCACTCCTCGAGCGCTGGCTCCCTCCGGCCCGCGTCGCCGTGCACCGGGCCCGGGGACGGTACTCCGACGCGTCGGTGGCCTTCCCCAGGCTGTTCGCCGCGTGCGGCCCCCACGTGGCCGGTGCGCCCTTCTGCCTCCTTCACGAGGCGGAGTACCGCGAGGAGGACGCGGACGTGTCCTGGTGTGTCCCCCTGGCACCGGGAGCCACTCCGCGAGGTGTCACCATCGAGGAGGTGCCCGAGGTCCAGGCAGTCACGCTCGTCCACTCAGGGGCGCCCCAGTCCGTGGGCCCATCCTGGGCTCGCCTCTTCGCATCCCTTCACTCGAAGGAGCGCACCCCAGCCCTTCCCCTGCGCGAGACGTTCCTGCGCGTGGACACACAGGAGAGCGCCTCCTGGTTGACCGAGCTCGCGCTGCCGTGGGAGGGGAACGGGCTTCGAAGCAAGACCTGAGTCAGCCCCTCCCGATGGATGGGCTGAGCCAGTGCCTTCCTTGGAGCCACTGGAGAAGCGTGTACGCGCCAGGCTGTGCAGCCGCGTTCACATCGACCTCTGGATTGTGCAAGGAATTGCACAGCCCTGACATGGGCGCCGTCGAGGATGGGGAGACTGGGACAGGGCCAGCTTCTTGCTGGGCGACCGGGCATGAATACCCTCAGGCATCTGTCGACCTGGTCGTCGTTCGTGGCGCTCGGATGGGTCCTCCTCGCGCCAGGAGTCGGCCGTGCATCGGAAGCCGAAGCGTCGCCCGGTGAGATGGCGTCAAGCCCACAGCCTCTCAGCCCGGCCCCGCTGGTGGATGCGCCTCGGGAGGAGAGTGGTGGACGGTATGTGGGGCGCATCGCGGCCGAGGTGGGACTCATGGCCGCGACCTCGATGGCGGCGGCGATCCCCGGAATGATCATCGGCGCGACGAGCTTGCGGGAGGATCCACCGTCCCGCTTCGACTTCCTGAACCTCGATGGAGCAGGGCGTGGGTTTCTCGTGGGGGCCGCGATAGGTGCTCCGCTGGGCGTCTGGTTGGGTGGGCGGGCCACCCGGGGCCGAGGGACCTTCGGTGGCGTATTGCTGGGGGCTGGAACCGGGGGCGGCCTTGGGCTGCTGGCCTCGACGCTGGTTCCGAAGAAGCACGAGGATATCGCGCCGCTACTCTTCCCGGCATTCGCCATGGCCGGCTCACTCATCGGCTACGAGGTGTCCCACGCCTCGAACATGGCGCCTTCGGCCCCCGCCGCCGAGGTGAGCCTCCTGCCGGTGCTCGCCCTCGACGCGAAGGGGAGCATGCTGGGCCTGTCGGGACGGTTCTGACGACCCCGACGCAGGTGCTCGGGGCCACCGGGCGCGAGGAGCAGGCAGACGCGCTGGCGCACTGGCTGCGAATACACCTCAAGGTGGATGCGACCGCGCCGGAAGCGCTGCGCTCCGCCTGACTCACGACGCACGAGACACCGAACCCGAAGTGGCACCGCGTGGGAGCAGCAGGCCTACGTCAAAGCCTCCAACACGGGGGTCAACGACAACTTTGGCCTGCGCCTGGCGCTCTCGGCGGATGGCTACCTGCTGGGTGTGGGTGTCCCCTACGAGGACAGCAAGGCGAAGAGCATCAACGGCAACCAGGCGGACAACAGCAGCGAGGACAGCGGCGCCGTCTACCTCTTCAAGCTCTGAGCCGCCCTCGCGCGGGCCTGCATCGAAGCCGCGCCAAGCCCGCGTTTTCACTGGGGCCGGGGAGGAATCATCGGTCGACCGATGATTCCGGTCCCTCCGCGTCGTTTGGGTGTGGATGATAGAGACCACACCCTCCCCGCCCCCGATGACCGCCTTCGACGCGCTCGTGCGACCGCACCGCCGCGCGCTGCATCTCCACTGCTACCGCATGGTCGGCTCGTTCGCGGAGGCCGACGACCTGGTGCAGGAAACGCTGCTGCGCGCGTGGAATGCGCGCGATGCGTTCGACGCGAGCGGCGGTGAAGCCGGGATGCGGCGCTGGCTGTACCGCATCGCCACGAACGCCTGCCTCGACCACCTGCGAAGCTCTTCGCGGCAGGCGGCCTCCGCGCGCTCGTTCGCCGAGATTCCCTGGCTGCAGCCCTACCCGGACGTCCTGCTTGAAGAGGAGGCCGTCACGCGCGAGTCCATCGCCCTGGGCTACCTGGCCGTCATCCAGCGACTGCCGCCGAGGCAGCGGGCGGCCTTCGTGTTGTGCGAGCTCCTGGACTGGTCCGCGGCCGAGACGGCTTCCCTGCTGGAGACCTCGGTCGCGGCGGTCAACAGCAGCCTCCAGCGTGCCCGCGCCACGCTCTCCCGCCACGAGCCCCTCGCACGCGGCGACGCGGTGAGCGCCGACGAGCGCGCGCTGCTGGAGGCGTTCATCTCGGCGCACGAGAGCGGCGACTGCAAGGCGTCCATCGCGCTGCTCACGCGCGACGTGCGGGTGACCATGCCCCCACTGCCCGCGTGTTTCGAGGGCGTGGACCAGGTGCTCCCGCTCATGGAGCGAGCGAATGCCATGGGCGAGTGGCGACTGGTGCCGGCGTGGGCCAACCGCATGCCCGCGGCCATGAGCTACCTGCGACGACCGGGAGACCCCTCGTTCCGCGCCTTCAAGCTCGACGCGCTGCATGTACGCGACGGCCGCATCCACGAGATTACGACGTTCGAACCCAGGCTGATGGCCGCCTTCGGTCTGCCGGAGGTGCTCGCGTGAGAACGCTCCTTGTCGCGCTGTCCCTCCTCGCCAGCTCCTGCTCCTCCATTCCCTCCTCCCGAGGCGCTTCCTCCATGACGACCCCCACCCTCCCGACGAAGACCGGCCATGCCCAGGTGAATGGCCTGCGCCTCTATTACGAGGTGCGCGGCGTCCCCACTGACGGAGCCCTGCCGCTCGTGTTGCTGCACGGAGGACTCCACAACACCCTGATGGACGCGCCGGTCGCGACGCGCCTCGCGCAGGGGCGCCAGGTCATCTCGGTCGACCTCCAGGGCCACGGCAGGACCGCCGACATCGACCGCCCCTTGCGCTACGAGCAGTTGGCGGACGACCTCGCGGCCCTGCTCGACGAGCTGCGCGTGCCGCAAGCGGATGTACTGGGCTACTCGCTCGGCGGGGGCGTCGGCCTGCGCCTCGCCATCCAGCATCCGTCGCGGGTGCGCAAGCTCGTCGTGGTGAGCTCACCGTTCAGCAGTACCGGCTGGTACCCGGAGGTGGCCACGGCGTTCCAGCACCTGACGGGCGCGCTCGCCGACATGATGAAGCCCGCGCCGGTGTACCAGACCTACGCCGCCATCGCGCCCGATGCGACGGGCTTCGCGCGCCTCATCGACAAGACCGGCGAGCTCCAGCGCCGCCCCTACGACTGGTCCGTGGAGGTGTCGAAGCTCGCCATGCCCGTGCTCCTCGTGTTCGCGGACGCGGACTCCATGCCGCCCTCGTACATCGCGCGGTTCTACGAGCTGCTCGGCGGAGGCCAGCGCGACGGTGGCCTCGACGGCAGCGGTCGCCCCAAGTCGAGCCTCGCCATCCTGCCCGGCCACACGCACTACGACCTGTTCGAGTCCCCCGCGATGATTACAACCGTCGAGCCCTTCCTCGGGCCCTGACCTGCCGCGCGAAGCCGGACCTTCCGCGTCAGGCGCCCCCAATCCGGTCACTGCGTGATACGCGCGTCAATGCCTGTCCACAGCCCTTCCCACGTCCGGCAAGGAGCCCTCTGAAGTGCGACAGACGCCGCTGCATTCCTTCCGCGGTTGACCGGAGGGCGTTAGTTATTGGTGACGTATATCTTCTTGAAAGTGCGGTTTGGACGGTCGACCTGGGGGTCGTTGCTCAGGGTGATGGAGGTCTGGGACAACGAGCCAACGGTGGTGAGCGCCCGGGCCTGTTGATTGAAGAGGAACGAATCGGGAGCGCCAGGATGCCTGCGCCAGGAGGGCGGCGTCAGGCCCTGGTTCAAGTGCCTGGGGCCGGTCCACCGAGACGAACTCCACGCATGGCTCGCACCGAGCGCGCAAGGCTCTCAATGGATACCGAGTGGCCGCGCTCCGCCAACAGCTCGACGAGCACCGCCATCGACGCGTCATCGCCGAGCGCCATGAGCGCCTGGCTGCGCGAATCACTCGCCAGCCACGTGAGCGCCGCGCGTGGTGCCAGGCCCTTGCCCTGACGCAGCCGGTCCTCGACCTCGGGCTTCAGCGCGGAGTGCCCTGCGTTCGCGAGGGACATCACGCGGTCATAGTCGACAGAGCCGTCCGCATCGAACACGGTGGGCTCGAACACTTCATCGAACGTCGCGTGGTCGTGGATGTCGGGGGTGAACTCGGTCCAACCGCGCGCCCCACACACCACCGTGCGGCGGCACCGGTCCGCGTCGACGCACGTGGTGCCATCCAGCAACACGAGTGCGGCTTCGCACGAGCGCGCCACCAATACCGCGCCGCCGTCGCCCCACGCTCCACTCACGATGCCGAGCCCGCCGCCGACAATCAGGTCGCCCTTTATCTCGACGCGTGCGCTCGCGGCGAAGCGCACGTTTCTCGCTCGCACGTCGCCGGTCACGACCAGCGCGCTCGACAGGTAGTCGTTGGTCCTGCACACGAGGTCACCACTTGTCTCGAGGTCTCCATCGATGACGACGGCCCATGGGCCGCGCCCGCTCTTGATGGTGTCCTCGCAACGCACGCTGCCATTGACGATGCGTGGCACGACGATGCCATTGGTCTCCGGGTCGTTGAAATCCTCGGTCTCCAGGAACGAGGTGAGCCAATCCGCTCCGGCAAACCGCCTGGCGACTTCCGCGAACGTCGTCACTTCACCGAGTTCATCGAGCCGAATCATGGGCCTGTTCAGAACTCGGCGACGACGTTGATGACCTTGCCGTCCTGCGCCATCACTCGAAGGCGGCTGAATCCCCAGACCTGGCTTGTCTGAACCGCCTTCACATGCAGCACGCCGTCCTGCTTGCTTCCCGAGAGAGCAATCTGCATTTCGGCGACTGCGTTATCGTCACGAGCCTGGGTCGTGCCCGAGAAGAAGAAGCTGCCACTCACGGGCGCGCCGAGTGTCTGGATGACCTGCTGATGGTTCACGACCCGCGCGAGTGCCTCCTCATGGGGAAACTGACCCCGGAACCACATGCCGCCGCAGCCGCAGCACATCAACGGAAGTCCCACCAGCGCTCCAAGCACCCACTTCAGCGTCGGCGACATTCCTGGCTCCCGGCCCGTCTGGGCCTGACGACGTGACGGGGAGCACTCTAAGCGTGTGCTGCCTATACCGATAGAAACGAACGGGAACCCCGGCGCGCAAGCCGTCCGAGGAGGAGCACGAGCGCGAAGGCAAACGGCGCCGAGGCGCCCGCCCCTGGATGCGCCTCACAGCCACATCCGGACGTCCCTGGCCTCTCATTACCGGTTCCAGGATCGACGGGAGGCGGCGACGCGCCCCTCCTGGAGGAACTCCAGAGTCCACGCCATTGGACGCCACCGCGACATTCCGTTCGTGGAGGCCCGGACCTCATAGTTCGAATGGCCCCCGCTCCACTGCTCGCCCTCGGGGCGGTACGCGAAGTGGACCTGCCTCATGACGGAGGCGACGTCGAAGGGCGCGCTGACCGCCGTGCTCGTGGGCGCGGCGACGGGCTCGGCGGGAGGTCGTGAGCGGCAACCCATCCAGGCGAGGAGCGCGACACCCAGACAGAGGCGCAGGGCTCCCCTGGATGCGTGACGAGGGAACGTGGAAGGCATGGCGGTCGTGAGGTGGGGGATGAGTGCTTCCGCCGGGCCCGGAAAGCATCGAGAGGAGCAGGTGCTCCCTGTTGAGTCGTGGACGCCAGCTTGCACCACCTGGGCCACGACGGTGTCTGCCTGATATTGCGTCCCGCGGGCGTCGTCTGCGCAAGGCGTTGCACGGTGCTGCGCAGCGGCCTGCTCGACCCGGTGGTTCACGCGCCGGAGTCCGTGGTGAATGTCGCAGGATGGAAACACCCCGAAAGGAACCGCACGCATGCCGCAGCGACTCTTGTTGATGCTCTTCGGAATGTTGGTGTCCTGCGCCACCACGCCGAGCCCCAGTGACGCGCTCAAGACTCCCGCACCGGTGCCCGGCCGACCGCTCGCGCTGCCGGTGAAGTTCAGCGAGGACCGATTCTTCGTGCAGCCCGTGACGCGCGAAGGGCAGACGTTGACGTTCTACACGGACACGGGGGGAGGCCTCTTCATCCTGGCGGATGCCGTGACGCGACTGGGCCTGCAACGGATTGCCAGAGCGGCAGGAAGTGAGGATTCCAAGGACTGGGTACGGATGCCTGACTTCCGAAATGAAGCCTGGATGCCAATGCCCGAAGGCACCGAGGGACAGCTCCCCGTAGCGGCAATGGAGAGGGTCCTGTCTGAACTCGGGGATGGATTGCTCGGTCAGGGCTGGTTCGCCGGACGGGTCTGGACCTTCGACTACCCCGGCGGAAAGCTGTGGCTGCGCGCGGCGAGAGACGTTCCGGAGGTTGCTCCCGCGCACCGGGTGGCGCTGGGGTTTCCTACGGATGCGACGGGAAAGCGGCAGGCGAACTTTCCTCGCATCCAGGTTCGGGTGGACGGAGAGACGCTCGACCTGCTCTTCGACACGGGCGCGATGCTGTCTCTCACGGAGTCCGCCAGGAAGGTGCTCGCGGATGAGCGGCCGGCGACCCGGGCGACGAACTTCATCACTCGCTCCACCTTCGAGCGCTGGCACCAGCGTCACCCGGACTGGCGGGTCATCGAGGATGGAGACACCTACCTTCCAGGCTCAACGCTCATCGAGGTTCCCCGCATCGAGGTGGCGGGTCATGAGGTCGGCCCTGTCTGGTTCACCACCCGGCCCGACCCGAACTTCCGTGAGTTCATGTCGCAGTTCATGGACAAGCCCGTCGAAGGAGCCTTGGGAGGCAATGCGCTGAGGTTCTTTCGCGTGACGGTCGACTACGACCAGGCGGTGGCCGTCTTCGAACGCGCCCCTTGAGACATCCACCGTGTCCTACCCTGAAACCGCCGTCCTCACCGCCGGGCGTCGAGTGTGACTTCTGACGTACTCGACCAACCGCGGATGCCCGTCGAGCAGCGTCAGCGTGTTCGCCAGGTGGAGGATTGATGCCATCAGCACATCGGCGGCGGTGAACGCGTGTCCCACCAGGAACTCGCGGCCGCCAAGTCCCTCGTCGATGACATCCAGCAGGGTCGCGAGGCGAGTCCCGAGCTTCGCGAGGTCGTCATTCGAGCGCGCGGCCGCCTTCCGCTCTTCGGGCAACTGCGCGTGTCCGTGGAACTCCATCACCACGGGCTCGAGGCTCACCTCGGCGAAGGCCATCCATTGGTAATAGAGGCCGCGCTCCGCGGAAGCCATCCGCGGCGCCAGGCCCTTCTCCGGGAACAGGTCAGCCAGATGGAGGCAGATGGCCAGGGCCCCCAGCAGCGTGACGTCTCCATCCACGAGGACGGGAACTTCGCCCAGCGGATTGACCGACAGGTAGGCGGGAGCGGTGTTCTCCTGTCGAGCAAGGTCAAGCTTGACCAGGTCGTAGGGCACCCCGAGTTCCTCCAGCAACCAGCGAGCACGCGTAGCTCGGGTTCGAGGGGCGAAGTACAGCTTCATGTATGAGCTCCTGAGGTTGGCAAGCGGCAACATGATGCCGCCAGGGCTGCCCTGACAATGTGGCCAAGGGCGAACTCATTGTCAGGTTAGGATTGACGGTCATGATTCCACCTGCCGACATGATGCTCTTCGTCGCGGTCGTTCGAGAGGAGAGCTTCACCCGAGCAGCGCGCCAGCTCGGCATCACCAAGCAGACCGTCAGCGAGCGCATCGGGAATCTGGAGGCGCGGCTCGGGGTGCGCCTGCTCGAACGGACAACGCGGCGCCTGCGGGTCACCGGGGCCGGAGCGACGTACTACGAGCGCTGCGCCGCCATCGCCGCGCAGATCGACGAGGCGAACAGCGAGGTGCAACAGCGGCAGGCAGAGCCCACGGGCTTGCTGCGGGTCTCCTCGCCGGTGCTCTACGGGCGCAGATACCTGACACCCGTGGTTTCACGGTACCTCGCGCGCCATCCCCAGGCGCGGGTGGAGCTGGTGCTGGCGGACCGCCGCATCCACCTCATCGAAGAGGGGCTGGACGTCGCGATTCACATCGGCCCTCTCGACGACTCGTCGCTCGTGGCGAGAAAGCTCGGTGAGAGTCCGTTCCATTTCGTCGCGAGCCCCCGCTTCCTGTCCAAGTACGGCATGCCGAGCGCCAGGGACCTCCGCTCCGCGCGCTGCATTGGCTTCAGTGCGTTCGAGACGTGGGAGGCCGAGGGAGTGAAGTCTCGAATCGACCCGGTCCTGACCGTGAATGACCTCGAACTCGCGTGCGACGCGGCGATTGACGGGGTCGGCATCGCGCGCGTCCCCGCCATCCTTTGCCGGGATGCCGTCCGTGAGGGCCGGCTGAAGATTCTCTTCGGTCCCCGGCCCGCGATGTCACGGGCCATCCACGCCGTCTACCCGAGCCGGCTGAATCTCCCGGCCAAGGTCCGACTCTTCGTGGACGCCATGGCGACGCTGGCCGAGCCGACAGTGCCTCCGCACAAGGGCCCGCGTCGAAAACGCTCGTGATGGGCGACGTGACCCGTCCGGCGGGCGACGTCACGCAGGACCCTGCGGGAGGGGGGCCCCGTAGCGGACGTCCTTTCGTTCATTCCGGAGTATCCCTATAGGCTGGGGCCATGTCTGTTCGCGTGGGCTCGCCCCTCCTGATGATCGTGGTCGTGTTGCCGGTGACGGTCCTCATTGGGGGCCTGGACTTCTTCGCCATCTCCGCCATGGTCCGCCAGGCACAGGTGGCGAGCTGGCCCTCCGTGCAGGGCACCATCACCCGGAGCGAGGTGGTGATGGTGCACACGAGCAAGGGCTCCAGGCGCGAGGTGAAGCTGGCCTACACCTACTCCGTCGACGGGCAGCCCTACGAGGGCGACAAGCACAGCTTCAACGCAGGGAGCTCGGGGATACGCAGGTACGAGGAGGAGCGGCTCGCGCGCTACCCCCTCGGGGCCAGCGTCCCCGTGTACTACCGGCCTGGTCAGCCCTCGGAGGCGGTGTTGCAGGCGGGCATGGATAGCTGGGGGCTGTTCACGCTCATGGGCGCGATGCCTTTCAACCTGGTGATGTTCTGGCTGTGGGTCGTGGTGCGGTGGACCCCGAAGGAAGACGAGCCGTTCCGCTTGTCCACCTTCACCCGGGAGGACGGCAGCGAGTGCGTGACGCTCGATGGGCCGCGGCCGGCCATCCGGGTGTCCCTGGCCCTGGTGGGCTCCTCCCAGGCGTGCTTCGCGCTCGGGGGATTCATGGGGGGATTCACCGCCCCGCTGCCCGTGGGCGTGGGGACCTGGGGGGTCATCATCGCCTGCGGTGTACTCGCCGGGCGGTGGGCGCGCGAACGGCTGAAGTCAGGGCACCATGACGTGCGCCTCCACACCCAGGCGCGAAGCCTCTCCCTGCCGCCCTTCTCCGAACGCAAACACCGGCTCGACGTCCGGTGGCGCGATGTGCGGTCTCTCCGCGTCGAACCCCAGCTTCACATGCCCAAGAAGGAGCGGGTGAGCAGCTATCAGCTCACGCTCCAGCTCTCCACCGCCGACGGCGAGGCGCGCCAGGAAGCCATCGCCAGCTTCCCCGACCAGGAGGAGGCAGACGCGCTGGCACACTGGCTGCGAACGCACCTCGAGGTTGGCGAGGGCGCCCCGGAAGAGCTGCGCTCCGCCTGACTCACGGCCCATCGTTGTCGCACGACACGGGCTCCGGGCAGGCCTGGAATCCTGTGTGCCCCTCACCGCACCTTCTCGGTGGCGCGGGTGATACGCCCGAAGTCGAAGTTCTCCGAGGGGTCCTTCTTGTCGGGGTTGGTCTCCTTGTGGCCCACGACGTTCTTGGTGGGGACGTCGTAGCGCTTGGAGAGATAGGGCACGAGCTGCTCGAGCGCCTTGTATTGCTCTTCGGTGTAGCCATCCTTGCCGTCGCCGTCGTTGACGATTTCGATGCCGATGGAGCGGTCGTTGACGTCCTTCGACTTATCACCGTGCACGGCCCCCCCACCCGCATGCCAGGCACGCTTCTCGTCGGCGACGAGGTGATAGATGGTCCCATCCTTTCCAATCACGTAGTGGGCGCTGACCTTGCCGCCGTTCTTCTTCTCCTTCGCCCATCGAGTGGCTTCACCGATGAGACCGCCCCCCTCGCCGGTGAGCGTCTCCAGGCTGCTCTTGTCGGACTTATCGGCGGTGTGGTGAAGGACGATGGTGTCGATGTCCGTTCCGTTGCGGGACTCATCGTAGCGGTCCGATCTGGCCGGACGGACTTGCATCTTCGGCGTCGGGTTTTTCGGGTCGGTGGACGGAGGCGTCAGGGGCGCCGGGTCCGGGCAGTTCGGCCCACCGGTACTGGCGTTCGACGGCGCCGGGCCCGGGTGCGGGCAGGGAGTTGTCCTTGGCGCTGGAACAGGTTCGAAGCTGTCCACGGGGCCCGGCGAGGGTGCGGGCCGTGGAGTGGGCGTGGGCCGAGGACTCGGCTCGTCCTTCAAGTAGCGGACGATGCTGTTGTCGACGATGCGCTTCAGGGGACCAAGCATGGGGAAATCCTGGGGTGTGGGGATGGAACGGGAGCAACCGTGAGCCTGCTCCTCTGCGAGCACTTGCCTGGTCCACAGAGCAAGGCGCAGGCCACCTCCAACCATGCGAAAGGACGAAGCCCCGCCGCCCGCGTTGTAGGCCGCAGCCTGCAACTGGAGCCGAAGCTGTTGTCTGGAGCCTGCACGGCGTCATCCGCCACGTGATGCGAACCCCGCCCGGCGTTCTCGTGGAGTTCCACAGCACCCTGAATGCTCACCGGAGCCATTGGCCGAGCCGGTCCCACCGAGCCCTGCCTTCGGGTGCCCACGAGAAGAAGATGTAGGAGCCCACACCGCGGATGTTGGCTTCCGGCACGGCGCCGAAGTAACGCGAGTCGAAGCTGTTGTCGCGATTGTCTCCCAGGACGAAGAGGTGCCCCTCGGGGACCTTGCAGCTCGTGCCCTCGAGTTCGAGGTGGGCTGGGCATCGTCCCTCTTCCGTCGGGAGGGACGCTCCTTCCCCGCCGACCTGGATGAGGTAGTTGAGTTCTCCCAACAACTCCTCGTACACCGCGCATCCGGGCGCCTGCCGCGGCGGGTCGGTTGCGATGCACGCGTCCTCGGTGAGCCGGCGCGAGACGGGCTGGCCGTTCAGCCACAGCCTGCCAGCTTCCATCCGCACGGTGTCACCGCCCAATGCGACGATGCGCTGCAGAAAAGGTCCTTCTGAAGTGTGCGGGGGGTCGAACACCAACACCTCACCGCGCAGCAGAGGGCGACGCCTCAGCGGAGGCGCGACCGTGGCGTCCGCAATGAGCACTTCTCCCTGCAGGAGGGAGGGATGCATTCCCCCGGACGGCATGCGCCAGGACGTCGTGACGCTGGCGCGAATCTCATTCAGCACCACGCTGCTCGCGAGCCAGATTCCCACCACTATCAGCAGCGCACGCCAGCGCGAGGGCACGCCCACGGCGGGTGGAGCCACACGCGCCACATCCACGACGGCCGCCACGTACAGCGCCAGCATCACCACGACGCCGACGAAGCCCACGAACGGCAGGCTCGCGCTGAGCACCACGATGGCGCCCACCCACAGCGCTCCGCGGAGCCACCGTCCCATGAGTGCATGGCCCACACCGGGATTGAACAGCGCGAGGAGGGTCGCCACGGCCCTGCGCCGGAATGAGAGAGGCCGGGGCGGGGGCATGGCTGATTCGGCTTCGACCGTCATCGCTGGAGCATCCGCGAAGAGAGCGGGCCTGCACAACCGTCCTGGCCCCACTCCTCCGCTGTCGAATGGACGCTCGGTTACGACGTGGGTCAGCCCACGACCGCGGTGGCTTCAATCTCGACGAGGACGCCCGGCTCGAAGAGCACGGAGACTCCGATGAGCGAGGCCGGCGCTGGCGAAATCTGCAACTCAGCGGCGACCTGCTCGATGCCGGCGAGGAAGGCGGGCATCATCTCGGGCTTCCAGTCGACCACGTAGAACGTCAGTCGGACGACGTCACGGAACGTCGCCCCAGCGGCCGCGAGCGCGATGGCGACGTTGCGGTAGGACCGCGCCACCTGTCCCGCCAGGTCACCGCGTGCGACGAGTTGGCCATTCGCGTCGTACGCGACCTGCCCCGCGACGTGCACCTGCCGGGTGCCGGTGGCAATCGCCACCTGTCGGTATCCATATGCGTCGGTCTTCGGGAGTCCTTCGGGGTTGAGCAGGGTGACGGGCATGAGTGCGCTCCAGTGGGCTGTGCCGGGAAGCGTTTCGGGGACGTCGTCGCCCCGGCGTGAAGAGGTGATTGCCGGACTCGTATACCGAGGCCATTGACGAACGGCGTTCGCCTCTCCAGCGACGCTGGGGGCTACAATGAGGGACCTCCATGAAACGCGCCCAGTTGGATGAGATTTTCGTCTTCATGTCCGTCGTGGACGCGGGCAGCTTCGTGGGCGGAGGCCGGGCCGTTGGCCTGACACGCTCGACGGCTGGCAAGGCCCTGGCCCGGCTGGAAGCCCGCCTTGGGGTGCGGCTGCTCAATCGTACGACGCGCCACGTGAGTCTCACCGACGATGGCCGTGTCTTCCATGAGCATTGCCTGCAAGTCCTGGCGGCCCTGGACGAAGCGGAAGCCAGCGTCGGTCAGCGCACGGGCCACCCCCGGGGAACCTTGCGGCTCACCGTGCCCGACGCCTTCGGCAGACGGCATGTCCTCCCCTTGCTGCGGGACTATCTGCGGACCTGGCCCGAAGTGCAGGCGGAGGTGAGCTTCACGGACCGCGTCGCGGATATCATCGAGGAGGGTTACGACCTGGCCGTGCGCATCAACACGACCAGCACCGACACGCGCCTGGTTTCACGGCTCGTGGCTCAACACCGGGCGGTCCTCTGCGCCGCGCCTGCCTACCTCGAGGCGCGCGGCGAGCCTGAAACGCTGGAGGAACTCGCGACACATGATTGCCTGATATTCAGCAGCCGGACGCGACGACAACACTGGCAGCTGCGCAAGAAGGGCGGCTCCTCGGTGAAGGTGGAGGGGCGAAGCCGCCTTCGTCTCGACAGCGGCGAGGCGCTCAGGGATGCGGCCGTCGCGGGACAGGGCATCGCCTATCTTCCCGACTTTCTGGTCGACGAAGACCTGGCGAGTGGGCGGCTCAAGGCGCTGCTGCCGTCTTGCGAGACGGAGGTCGTCCCCATCATGGCCATCTACCCGAGCAAACGATACCTGCCAGCGAAGGTGCGACGTTTCATCGACCTGATGGTCGCGCAATGGAGCGCGAAGTCTCGCCAGCTCCCCTGAGCCAGGGCTTATTCCTGGCTGATGTCACCTTTGTGCACGCCATTGTCGCGGTGCTGGAAATGACGACAGCGTGAAGTGTGTGAAGACGGGCCGGTCGAGTCGCGCCTCTCGCTGACTCTCCCGAGGAGTTCTTCATGCACCGTGTCATGAGCTGGATGCTCATCCTGGCCGCCGTCTGCCTCGCAGCTCCCGCCCAGGCGCGCGACTGGTTCGTCCGCGCGGGCGCCACGGGAGGTGATGGCTCGCGGGAAAGGCCCTTCGCCGACCCCTGGATGGCGCTGGAGCGCCTGGAGGCGAACGACGCGGTCCACGTCGCCGCGGGGCGGTATTACGGCAAGCTGGAGCGTGGAAACTGGGAGCTCGTCTTCCCAGGAGTCCGGTTGCTCGGCGGCTATGACGCGGCCTTCCAGGAGCGCAACCCCTGGAAGAACCTCACCGAGCTCACCTGGCGCAAGGGCTCGCCAAACCGTCCGGATGTCTCGCTCGCCCGAGTCAGCACCAGCGCCCAGCGAGACACGGCGGGCGCGACCATCGATGGCTTCTTCATCGACATGCAGGACACCTATGACTACGTCGGCGAGGGCGGCAACTTCGACGCGAGCGCCCTCCACCGCAACGGCGCCGTGGACCTGGCCAGGGGCGGCGTCCTGCGCAACTGCATGATTGTCAATTCCCTCCACGCCGTGCGCACGTCGCCCGGAGCCGTGGTGGAGAACAACGTCATCGTCAACTCCATCTCCGCCGCCATCATCTCCAAGGGCGGCGGAGACCAGGACCCGCCCGTCACCCTCCGCAACAACACCATCGCGTTCATCTGGGCCACCAAGGCCATCGCCGAGGGCGGCACCGATGGCGCCGGCATCGACGTGACGAACAAGGCGCTCCTGGAGAACAACCTCGTCGTCCACTCCGACAACCACGGCGCCCAGGTGACGGTGCCCTCCAAGGTGACGCTCCAGGGCAACGCGTTCTGGAGGAACCTCTTCTCGAACGCCGCCTTCTACTTCGAGGGCAAGAAGTCCTCGCTCGATGACTCCGACATCGAGGACGCCGAGGACGTGGGCTTCGCGCGGGCGGGCGGCAACGTCGCCGTGGACCCGAAGCTCCCCTTCGAGCAGGCCTGGTACGAGCGGTTCACCCGCCGCGAGGGGCGCGGGAAGAAGTTCGACGCGAAGGCCTGGGAGGAGACGCGCACCGGCGCGGGCTTCCCCGCCACGGGCGAGCCCCTCACCCTCTTCGCGCCCGCCTATCCGCCGGGGGCCGTCCCCCAGCTCGTCTCTCCAGGCAATGCCTCACTCACGCAGGGAGCTCGCGCGAAGGGACTCAAGCTGACCTTCTCCACGGCCTCCTCGGCGGCGCCGGCCAAGGTCTACACACGGGTGAGTCTCACCAGCATCCAGGCGAACCCGAAGGGCCACGACGGCAAGGACGTGGAGGTCATCGTCGGAAGCCAGGGCGTGGCGAATCCGGACAACGGACCGGTGGGCACCTCGCGGGAGACCCACAAGGCCGTCTTCCTGGTCGACGAGAAGAACGAGGCGCGGGCCACGGGACTCTTCAGGAAGGGGACCGCCGCCGAGCGCGTCATCGACGCCATCCCCAACTACGGCTCGGGCCCGCCCAGGGACCTCTTCGTCGTGCGCGGCACCGCGAGAGCCCGCGAGGGCAATCCTCGGTACGCCCTCGTCATCGACTCGGTCGAGCCCTTCGAGAAGGAGCTCGCCATGGCCGCCCGCCCGAAGGGACGGGACTGGTTCGTGCGTGCCGGCGCGACCGAGGGCGATGGCTCGCGCGAGCGGCCCTTCAAGGACCCCTTCCAGGCGTTGGAGCAGGCCCAGCGCGGAGACCGCATCCTGGTCTCGCAGGGCGAGTACGGCGGCAAGCTGAAGAGCGGCAAGTGGGTGGTGGACGGCAAGCAATACCTCACGCTGCTCGGGGGATGGGACCGGGACTTCCAGCGCAGGGACCCCTGGAATACCCCCACCCTCCTCCACTGGCCGTCCGACTCGAAGACGTCTCCGCAGGGGTACCTGCTGGAGGGCAATGGCGACCACACCGGGCTCATCGTGGATGGCTTCGTCTTGGATCGCCGCACGCTCAACCGGTATGACCCGGACGGCTTCCTGGACGTCAACCTCTCTCCCGACAGCGAGCACGTCTGGGTGTCCTCGCCGGAGACGGTGATTCGCAACTGCACCTTCGTCAATGGCGCGGGCGCCGCGGTCCGGATGAGCAACGCGGTGACGTTCGAGAACAACATCGTGGTGAACATGGTCTCCGACGGCATCCGCGTCACCGGAGGCTTCGGCACGCGGCCCGCGAGGATTCGCGACAACACCTTCCTGTTCATCTGGAACCGCAACCGCCCCCATGACGGCTCCAGCTCCACGGGCACCGGGGTCGCGCTGGGAGGCAACGCGCCCGCGGTGCTGGACGGGAATGTGTTCCAGTACATCGACAACTTCGCGGTGCGCTCCAGCGCCAATCCGGGAGAGGTGGTCCTGACGGACAACGCGTTCTTCCGCAACTGGGCCGCGTTCCGCTCCACGCAGGGGACACCACCGCCCACGGTGGACGAGAAGTCCATGCACCTGCTGGCGGACCTCCCCTTCAAGAAGCAGGCAGGCAACATCGTCGCCGACGGAGGATTCGACCTGGACCCCGCGCTCTACGCGAGCTGGTTCGCTCGAACCTCGAAGCAGACCAGCCGGTTCACCGCCGAGGAGTGGGAGCAGGTCTCACCGCCGTCTATCGGCGCGGAGCCGGCGAAGGCCGGGCTGGGCAAGGCGTTTGACTGGAAGGCGGCCGCGCAGCTGTTTCCGAAGAACGCCCAGGTGAAGGGCGCGCGGCCCAGGAAGCTGGAGACCGGGGGATGACCATGAAGAAGACACTGACCGCGGGGATGCTCGTACTGCTTGTCGCCCTGCCCGCCGGGGCGGATGAAATCGACGACAAGGTGCGCGCCGTTGAAGACAACCTCAGCCGCATCAAGGACAAGCTCGACGGCATTGTCTCCGACTCGAGTTCCAGCGACATCGACTCCGCGCTCGACACCCTGGGCAACGTCAGGAATGACGTGGAGCGACTCAGGTCGCTGAACCCGCCGAATGACCCGGGCAAGACGATGGCGAACTCCTACCTGGACTACATCTCGAAGTTCCGGGAGTCGGCGCAGTACCTGAAGCGGATGAAGGACGCGCAGGTGAAGGCGGACGAGTCCCGCCTCGCCGAGCGCTGTAACGAGGCCGAAAGGAACCTGAAATCCTTCATCCAGACGTTCGTCGACAAGAAGGACCCGACGGGGGTCTTCAAGATTCCAGATGAAGCCGAGAAGATTGGCCGCATCTACAACGACGAATACCGGAAGCACCAGGAGGTCCACGGCGAGCTGGACCGCTGGCGGAGTTATGCCCGGAACTTCTCCGAGTCACACAACCGCTGGTCGGACGTGAAGGGCGAACTTCAAGACGGCGTCAACGATATCTGGGACCGCTGGAATCGGCGGATGGAAGAGACGAAGTCGAAGTGCGTCGAGGTCGCGAAGGGCAAGGAGTTCGACGCGGCGAAGGACGCGATGTCGAAGCTCGGCAACTTCGGGCAGGTCCGCACGGTGATACGCAAGAAGCTCGATGAGCGATTGCAGACCATCGCCTCGAAGGTCAAGGACCTGGACTCCCGCAGCGGCGATGCGTCCTCGGAAATCTCCGAAGCGCTTCGCGCCGTGGAGGACGTGCTCGGCTTCCTGGGTGACCTGAAGGACATCCAGGGCGAGGACTCAGAGGCCCGCCAGCTCGTGGAACGCTGGCCGGCACCCACCAGGTCGCTGAAGGAAGCCATCGAGTCGATTCGCAGGCTGAAGTCCGAGCAGTACTTCCTCGAAGGAGACGTCCGAGCCTGCCGCGCGGACGAGGTCCGACTCCAGGAGACGATTCGTGAGCAGATCGGCAACAAGGACAACCACGCGCAAGGGGTCGTGAAGCTCAAGGAGATGTCCGACTCACTTGAACGGACGTGGACGGGCAAGAAGGCGGAGACCGACCGCCAGAAAGAGGCGATGGAGCGCCGCGTGGCGGCCACCAAGACCTTCTCCTTCACCGAGGGGAACTGGTCGAGCATCAAGAGCAACCTCGATGCCTCCGCCGACAAGATACTTGCCTACTGGAACACCCGGCGCTCGGAGATCTACGAGAAGGACCCGTGCAAGAACCTCGTCCTCGGAGAGAAGAACCCCGACGTCGCGCGCGCGGGGCAGGAGCTCAGCCGCTATGCGGTGGGCATCGCGGAGAACTACCGCGCACTCCGGAAGGACTTCCTGGAATGGGAGCGTGATGTCCTCGCGTTCCGGAAGACCGCGAAGCAGGACGCCGATGCCATCCGCGACGCCTTCTGCAAGGAGTACGACTGGGAGCAGAAGGTGAAGGAGATTTCGGACAGCTATGCGTCGACGCTCAACAGCCAGTGGGGTTCAATCACCGGGCGATATGACCGCATGTTGAAGGCCGTCGAGGTCCTCGTCGCGGAGAAGAAGGTCAAGTCCGCACCGAAGCTCCAGAGTGCGCTCAGCTCGAGGATGAAGAGCATCGAGAACATCAAGGAGGGCCAGTTGCTCGGCTCGAACAGCCCGAAGGTCCGGGCGCACATCCGATACGGACAGGAAGAGCACAAGCGCCGCCAGGCCTCGAGCTGTTCGGAGGGTTCGGAGATCTCCATCGAGGCCACGTACTGCGACAATCCGAACCCGCGTTACAAGGGCCGCGGGTGTCGGATTGACTGCATCCACCAATGCCAGGTCCTGGAGATCAAACCCGACAACATCGCCGAGATGGAGAAGGGCGACAAGCAAGGGGAAGAGTACACGAAGGCATTGCACAAGAAGTACAAGGCGCTCGGCGATGCCATGTTCAAGGAGTCCGGTTACGAGGAACTCGCGGACTGCGAGGACAGGACCAACAAGCGACTCAACCTCTCAAAACACTCCGTGGTGCCGTATCCGTTCTGTGCGGACCGGGACGGGAGCTTCTTCCCGATGCTGGGCGAGATGCCCACCGACCAGCCGCCCGAAAATCCGAACGACGGCTGAGCGCCACCCGCTCCAGACGTGAGGCTGCTACGGTCCTGAGTCACGGCGCATGACGGAGCATCCTCGAGAACTCGACCTGACGAAGCTTCCCCACCTCCGCTCGGAGGAGGTGAAGCTTCTCTGGGTCTCCAACTACTGGGATGGCCCCCTCGAGGGCATGGCCGAGTACCGAGGCGAGCGATGCTTCTATGTCGTCGCGGAGCCAGATCTCATCGCCGCGCACGATGAGACGCGGCGGTGGGTGCTGTACCGACTGACTCCGGAGCAACTCGGGGAGGAGGAGCGCTGGCATGCCCTGTTCGTTCGACATGTCGGCGCTCATTTTGACTTCACGGGGACGCCAGCGCCTGAAGGAGCGCATCCTCACCCAGAGCGGTTCTACGAGCCCTACCAGGCCGAGTACCGCCCTCCTCTCCTCGGTGCAGGGCAGGCGCTGGGGTGGGTAGATGACTTCGCCTCCTCAAGCGGTCCGTCGCAATAGTCTCCACGCGGAGGCAGGCAGGTCGGCTCAGTCCAGGTTCTTGTCGGCGAGGAACCTCGACAGAAGGTCCGCGATCTCCACGTTGTTGGTGTCCGAGAACGGGAAGTGGGTGTTCCCTCGGACGCCGAGCTCTGGCAGGTGGACGAGCGTGACGTCCCCGCCATGGCGATTCACGGCGTCCCGCCAGAGCCGCGCCATCGCGAGCCGAACCCGCCAGTTGTCCTGCCCTGGATTCGGCGACGGCCCCTCCGGAATATTGTCCCCGAAGAACATCACGATCGGGACCCGGGTCAGCGGCATGAACTGAGACAACGGAACGCCGCGAGCCTCGAGCGGGCCCGTGAGGCTGGGCATGGGCGGAGGCACCTCCCCCTCTGGAAAGACGAAGCCGCTGCCCGGCTCATACGAGACCACCGCTCGAACTTTCGGGTTCCGCATCGCGACCCACCAGCCAGGACCTCCTCCTTGCGAGTGCGTGACGAGGATGCCCGGCCCCATCCGGTCGAAGAGGGCGGAGACAGCGTTCGCGCTCACCTCCGCATCGAAGGGCCCCGTGTTCGGCGTCATCGAGCGGAAGAACTGGTTGAGCGCTTCCGGCTCACGCGAGAACCGCACGCCGGGGAAGTAGTCCGGCCAGACTCCCATCCGGAACATGCCGAACCAGGTCTGGTCGTCGGGAGTCGCGGGGATGGTCAGCGGAACGGTGCTGCGCCCCGCGTCACCGCGCCGGGGCTGGTCCAGGAGATAGACCGCGAATCGGCGGCGCAAGAAGAGGTTCTGAAAACCCTCCCGACCGTCAGGGGTGGTCTCCCACGTCTTCGAGGACTGGCCAGCACCATGCCAGAACACCAGCGGGAGTCGACGCGCGTCGTTCGGCACCTGATAGAAGACATACGCGTGGTCTCCGTGGAGCGTTGCGCCCTCCGAAGAAGGACGGAGCGGGTCGAACGTCCCTGGACTGGTCACCACCGTCCCTCCAACGGCGAAGCTCCCTTGCTCTTGGAGCACCAGTCCTTCCGACGTCGTCGCGCCAGTCCTGGTGGGACTCACACATGAACTCGACGCCACGCTCATCACGACGAGCGTCCCCTGAATGAACCGTCCTGGCCGCTGCGTTCGCATCTGGGTTACCCCCTGGGAATTCTTTCGACCCTCGCCATCGTCACCTGGCTTCAAAGACGTCCTTCGCCACCGCGAGCGCCGTCATCGCGCTCGGCCAGCCCGCGTAGAACGCCAGGTGGGTGATGGTTTCGATCAACTCCTCCCGCTTCACCCCGTTCTCACGCGCCCGGGCGAAGTGGGAGCGGAGTTGGTCCGGACGGTTCATCGCGATGAGGGCGCTGACGGTCACCAGGCTGCGGTCCCGCTTGGAGAGTTCCGGGCGCTCCCAGATGTCCCCAAAGAGCACGCCGTCGGTCAGCTCGACCATCTTGGGCGAGAAGTCACCGATGAGGCTCTGAGCCCGGGTGGGTTGCCCCGCGCCACCCGCGCCCGTGCGCGCCGGTACCTCGGACGGTGGCCGGCCCTCCGTCGTGGGGGCGCCGTACTGCGCATCGCCGACCTTCTCCATCCACTCGGTGGTCTTTCCGTCGAGGTGCTCCAGCACGGCGATGTGCGTCATCCGGTGCTCGGGCGAGGCGCCATGCCAGTGCTTCTGGCCGGGGGGAATCCAGACCACGTCTCCTGGCCGGATTTCCTCGGCGGGGTCTCCCCAGCGCTGCACCCGCCCCACGCCCTCGGTGACGAGGAGGACCTGGCCCAGGGGATGCGCGTGCCAGGCCGACCGGGCGCCTGGCTCGAACGTGACCGACGCGCCCGAGGTGCGGGACGGCGCCTTCGCGTGAAACAGCGGGTCGACACGTACAGCCCCCGTGAAGTTCTCGGCGGGCCCCTGGCGTGGGGCCTGCGAGCCGCTCCGGGAAATCCGCAGCGCCTGCGCGCCGTCGCTCGGGGACGTTGCGGCCACCTGCGTCCCAGCCTCGGTCGTGTGGGCACACGCCACGGCAACGAGAGGGAGCACCATTGCGGTCAGGGTGAGCCGTTTCATGTCGGTCCTCTCAAGGGTGGCGGCGCGGAGGCCGAGCTGGGACGGGCGAGTTGGCGGGGGGGGTGGGGCCGGTCCGGCGAGAAGAGAAGTAGCTGCCACGGAAGCAGCGGGCCAGATGGGGATTTGGCAATGGGCCTTGAAGCTGCGATTGAAGATGGGCTGCTCTGACAGGACGCCTTCGCTGAATGGACACCGCCGCTCGGGGCGCCACGCGTGGCCTCTGTGACTCACACGGACACTCTTCATGAAGACGACGCTCCTCCCACAGCTTCAGGTTTTCCTCGTGGTGGCACGCCTGAAGAGCTTCAGCGCGGCGGCGCGCGAGCTCAGCGTCTCTCCGGCGGCAGTGAGCCAGTCCGTGCGTCAGCTCGAGGCGCAGCTTCGGGTGGTGCTCTTCGCCCGAACCACCCGCAGCATGTCACTCACGGACGCGGGACGGCGTCTGCTGGAGGGTGCAGGACCCGGCCTCGGCCAGGCGCTTGCAAGCCTCACGGAGGTGTCGGCGCAACCGGGCGAAGCGGTGGGGCAACTGAAGCTGACGGTGCCGGAAGTCGCGGTGCCCTTCGTCATCACCCCGGTGCTTCCTGCCTTCCGCGCGCGCCACCCCCGAGTGGAGGTGGAGGTCGTCGCCGAGAACCGACTCGTGGACATCGTCGCGGAGGGCTACGACGCGGGCGTGCGGCTGCACGAGGCCATCGAGCGCGACATGGTGCAGATACGCCTCTCCCCTGCCTTCCGCTTCGTCGTGGTGGGTGCGCCTTCGTATCTCGAACGCCACGGCACGCCGCAGCGTCCCGAGGACCTGCTGCGTCACGAGTGCTTCACCATCCGCATGCCCTCGAGCGGAGGGCTCTACGCCTGGGAGCTGGAGCGCGGGCGCAGGAACTGGCGGGTGCCGGTGCGAGGCGGCGTGCTCACCAACGACCGCGCACTGACGCTGGCCCTGGTGGAACAGGGCCTGGGGCTGGCGTACGTCTTCGAGCCGGCGGTGAAGGAGAAACTGCGCACCGGACGGCTCGTGCGAGTGCTCGAGGAGTACGCGCCCACCGTGCCGGGGTTCTTCCTCTATTTCCCGAGCAGGGCACAGCGCTCGGGGCCCCTGCGACTCTTCATCGACGTGGCCAAGGAGCTCACGGTGAAGACGGTGTGAGGCTTGTTAGCCCAAGGTCCCCGGCTGGGACATGAGCGGCTGACGACAGGGTTCGCTTGCGTGTCCGTCAGGAAGTCCAGCCACCATCTGGTGCCGGCGCGCTTCGCAATCCCTGGCCACCGGCCGGTGCCCGCAACCCTCGCACTGCGTGGGAACCAACTCGACAACGTGTTGAGATTCAGCCGCTCCTTGTCGAGTTCCGCTACGGCTGGCGATGTGTCACGTTGCGGTAACCGCTGTCGAGCGCTGTCCCGCCCACGGCCCGCTGCCCAGCAGTCCCTTCAACCAGGCACCAGTCGTTGAGCGGCTACTCAAACAGTAGCCTCCGGGTAAGGATTGGCTTGCCAAACGAATTCCCCAGCCATCAAGCCGCACACCATGATAGACATGCAATGCCGGTCAGACTGACGGCTTCACACCTTGCACGCGAGTCACAGCATGCAGCCAACCCGCCTCCTCCTCACCATCCTCGCCCTCTCCACCATTGCATGCGGAGGGCCGGCAGACACCGCCAACAATCAGGAGCAACAGCCAGGCATCAACAAGGCGAATCTTGACCCGAGCGATGCTCTTATCGGAAACTATTACCTTGGCGCCGGCGGCGATCACCTCATCACCATTGACGCAACTGGCAGCGGAATCACGACATCGCCAGCATGGCCGCCGGGCAACTGCTTTTACAATCAGCCCATCTATCGAAACCTCGTGTTCAGTCGTATTGACCCTGGTTGTGAGCATATCTACACCGGCGAGAGGTATTGGATGTGTTCGACGCCCTCCATCTGGACCCCCATCACGTTGAAATTCCATCCCCACGGGGCCTGCGGCAATACTGGCCCCAGTTGGTTCGTTGAGTTTGACTCATATGGCACTGGTCATTGGAGCTTCACCAAGTACTGAGGCCTGATGAGGGCGCATGACTGCTGGCGGTGAAGCCGAGAGGCGTTGAGCAAAACATGCCATGGCAAGCAGCAGTACGTGCCACCCAGCAGCAGACTCGCAGTGACGCCTTCGGGCGCTGGGCTGGACCTCCGGGTCCGGCCCCTTTTCATTTCCCGCGTGCCGTGGCCCTTGGCGGCATCAAGCACCGGCCGTCTGGGGCTGATTTCAGCAGAGCCATGTCAAGGTAGCAGCGGTGCGCCCAGGACCGACGCCCTCCCCCATGTCCGGGCCAGTGGAGATGCGCCCGTTCGCCACCCTCGCCAGCTTTTCGCGGAAACTCCCGCCCGCACCGGTGCAGCGCAGGATTCCTGGCAATAGGAAGCGTCCTCGTTCGAATCACTGAGCGTGCGTCCCACCTGGCAACGACGGCAGCCTCATCACCGCAGGTGGTGCTCTGGATGGCGCACAGTGAAGGGAATTCTCCCTGGAGCCCCAGCGATTCCCGCGTCCCCTTGCTCGCCTGGAAAATCCCACATGCTGAGATTCTGGTGCGTGCCCAATTTTGGAGAATCTCCAGGACAATGGGATTCTGCATGGAGCATGTCCGACCCCCTCGACACTCACTGCAGCCCGCCAGACAGACTGTGTCTCGTATTGCCGCGCGCCCCGCGCATACTTGAATACAACTGTTGATGTTTCACTGGTGGCTCGACCACCGGGTGCTGCAGCGAGGGCGTCAGCCATCCTTGGCGATGGCTTGATACATTTTGCCCGGCCCCTTCCATCCCCGTGACGACGCACCGACAGCCTGTCGGTCGGCAATTGCTCGCGCTTCCTGGCCCCCCAGGGCTGGCGCTCGGAGTCTGTAATGAGCAGTGGGAACAAGAACCTCGAGAAGCTCACCCCCAAGCAGCGCGCTCTGTACGAACTGCTTCTCAAGGAAAAGAAGGGACAGCTTCAGGACGCGACCACGAAGGCGGTGGAGCGGACCATCCCGCGCCGGGAGGACACCGGGCCCGCACCCGCTTCCTTCCCGCAGCAGAGACTGTGGGTGGTGGACCAGCTCGAGGGCGGTCGCGCCTTCGCCTACAACGTCCACATCACCGTCCAGTTCACCGGCGCGCTGGATGTCGCCCTGCTGGAACGCTGTGTGAATCAGGTGGTGCGGCGCCACGAGTCGCTGCGCACCGTGTTCGCCGCGCGCGAGGATGGCATCCCCGTCCAGGTGGTGCTGCCAGAGCTGCGCTTGCTCGTCCCGGTCGAGGACGTCTCGCACCTGTCGAAAGAGGAGCAGGACGCCGAGGTGGAGCGACGCACCAGCGAGGAGTCCCAGCGGCTGTTCGACCTGGCGCGCGGGCCGCTCCTGCGCGGCAAGGTGCTGCGGCTGGGCCCCGACAACCACGTGGCCCTCGTCACCATGCACCACCTGGTGACGGACCGCTGGTCCCTGGGCGTCTTCGTCCGCGAGCTGATGGCCTTCTACGCCACAGGCGTCACCGGCCAGTCGCATGACCTGCCCGAGCCCGCCATCCAGTACTCCGACTTCGCCGTCTGGCAGCGCGAGCGCATGCAAGGCGAACGGCTGCGCACGGAGCTGGAGTTCTGGAAGCAGCACCTGCGCACACTGCCCGCGCCGTTGGAGCTGCCCACCGACAGGCCCCGCCCGCCCGAGCAGACCTACCGCGGCTCCCGCCAGTTCGTCACCCTGCCAGTGGCCCTGACGCGCGCCCTCAAGGAGATCAGCCAGCAAGAGGGGGCCACCCTCTTCATGACGCTCTTGGCCACGTTTCAGACGTTGATGCACCGGCACTCGCGACAGACGGACATCACCGTCGGCTCGCCCATCGCCGGCCGCAACGTGCCGGAGCTGGAGACGCTGATCGGCTTCTTCGTCAACACGCTGGTGCTGCGCAATGACCTGGGCGGCAACCCCACCTTCCGCGAGCTGCTGCGCCGCGCGAAGGAGGTGTGCATGGCCGCGTACGCGCACCAGGAGCTGCCCTTCGAGAAGCTGGTGGAGGAGCTGCAGCCCCCGCGTGACTTGAGCCGTCACCCGCTGTTCCAGGTGATGTTCAGCTTCCAGAACACCCCGCGCCAGGACCTGTCGATGCCGGGACTCCAGTCCACCTATCTGCTGGTGGACCCGGGCTCGGCCAAGTTCGACCTGCTGCTGGAACTGCGCGAGGACCGACCGGACGAAATCTTCGGCTGGCTCGAATACAACACCGACCTTTTCGACGTCGCGACCATCCAGCGGATGCGCGGGCACTTCTACTCTCTGCTCGGCGCGGTGGCGGAGAACCCGGACACGCGGCTGTCCGAGCTGCCCCTGCTCACCCAGGAGGAGCAACTCCAACTGCGCTCCTACTTCCAGGGCCAGCAGGACGACTTCCCGCGCGACGTGTGCCTGCACTCACTCATCGAGGCCCAGGCTCGCCGCACTCCCGACGCGGAGGCACTGCGCTTCGAAGACTCTGCTCTTTCCTACGCGCAGCTCGACTCACGCTCCAACCAGCTCGCGTGGCACCTGCGCTCCCTTGGCGCTCGCCCGGGCTCCCTCGTCGGCGTCTGCCTGGAGCGCTCGCTCGACCTCGTCGTCGCGCTGCTCGCCGTCCTCAAGTCCGGCGCCGCCTACGTTCCCCTGGACCCCGCGTATCCCCGCGAGCGCCTCGCCGGCATGCTCGACGATGCCCAGGCCCCCGTGCTCCTCACTCACGAGCACCTGAAGTCCGCCCTCCCCCAGCACGACTCTCGCGTGCTCTGCCTCGATTCACAGTGGGACGACGTCGCAGTCCACTCCCGAGACTCGCTGCCGCTCCTCGCCGGGCCCGACGCCCCCGCCTACGTCATCTTCACCTCCGGCTCCACGGGCCGCCCCAAGGGCGCCATCAACTCCCACTCGGGCATCGTCAATCGCCTGCTGTGGATGCAGCAGCAGTACGGCCTGTCCCCTGACGACACCGTCCTTCAGAAGACTCCCTTCTCCTTCGATGTCTCCGTCTGGGAGTTCTTCTGGCCCCTCATGACGGGCGCTCGCCTCGTCCTCGCGAAGCCCGGCGGTCACCAGGACCCCGCCTACCTCGTTCGCCTCATCTCCGAGCAGCGCGTCTCCACGCTCCACTTCGTCCCCTCCATGCTCCGCGCCTTCTTGGAGGAGCCGGGTGTCGAGAAGCTCTCCGGACTTCGTCGCGTCGTGTGCAGTGGTGAGGCCCTCCCCGCCGAGCTCGTCCGCCGCGCGCACGCCCTCCTTCCCGCCTCCGCCGAGGTCCACAACCT
>NZ_JABUMQ010000570.1:0-3335 GCF_013336645.1 Myxococcus sp. CA039A
CCACCCAACCCGGCGGAGCTGTTGCACACGCGGGCCTTCACGGAGCTGTTGAAGGCGGCGGCGGGGAAGTTCGACCGCGTCATCCTGGACAGCCCGCCCCTCAACGCGGTGGCGGACGCGGCGGTGCTGGCGACGCAGTGTGACGGCGTGGTGCTGGTGCTCAAGGCGGGCAAGACGAACCGCGAGTCGGCCCGGCGCGCGCTGCGCTCGCTGGCGGACGTGCAGGCGCGCATGTACGGCGCCATCCTCAACGACGTGGACTTGAAGGCGCCGCGCTACGGGGACTCGTACCTGGCCTACCAGGGTTATGGGCAGTACGCGGAGGAGTCCAAGGACGGGGTGACGCAGTCGTGAGCACGCCCCCGGCGGGAGCGGGTCTGCGGGTGTTGCACCTGGGCAAGTTCTATCCGCCCGCGTCGGGTGGTATCGAAAGCCACGTCCAGACGCTGGCCCGCGCGCAGGCGGCGCAGGGCGCCCAGGTGCAGGTGCTGTGCGCCAACCACTCGAGGGACTCGGGCAACACCAGCCATGAGTTCCGGGGCAGCAGCCCCACGCGTGAGGAGTGGGACGGCCCGGTTCGCGTGGTGCGGCTGGGGCGCCGGGCCTCGGTGGCGCGCATGGACGTGCTGCCAGAGCTGCCGGGGATGTTGCGGCGGATGCTCGCGCGGGGCGTGGATGTGGTGCACCTGCACACGCCGAACCCCACCATGGTGCTCGCGCTGGACTGCGTGCCCCGGCTCCCCACGGTCTTCATCACCCACCACAGCGATATCATCCGGCAGCGGGTGGCCGGCGCGCTGTTCCGCCCGTTCGAGCTGCTGCTGTACACTCGCGCGCGCCGGATTCTGTCCGACAGCGAGGCGTACGTGCATGGCTCCGCGCTCCTGAAGACCTTCCGGCAGAAGGTCCGCGCCCTGCCGCTGGGCATCGACCTGGGGCCCTATCTCCAGCCGTCCGCCGAGGCGCTGAAGGCGGAGGCGCACTGGCGGCAGGAGGCCGGAGGCCAGCCGCTGTGGCTGATGGTGGGGCGGCTCGTCTACTACAAGGGCCTGTTCACCGCGTTGGAGGCGCTCGCGCGGGTGCCCGGGCGACTGATGGTGGTGGGCGTGGGGCCGCTGGAAGAAGAGGCGCGCGCGAGAGCGAAGGCGCTGGGCGTGGCGGACCGCGTGACGTGGGCGGGCTACCTCCCTCCGGATTCGCTCACTGGTGCGTATCGCGCGGCCACCGCGCTGTGGTTCCCCAGCAATGCGCGCAGCGAGGCGTATGGGCTGTCGCAGGCGGAGGCCATGGCGTGTGGCCTGCCCGTGCTGAACACCGCGATTGCGCACTCGGGGGTGCCGTGGGTGAGCCGGCACGAGGAGACGGGGCTGACGGTTCCAGTGGGTGACGCGCAGGCGCTGGCGCGCGCGGCAAGGCGACTGGTGGAGGAGCCGGGCCTCGCGGAGCAACTGGGGCGTGGGGCGCGGGCGCGGGCGGAGGCGGAGCTCCGGCACGACGTCATGGCCGCTCGCAGCCTCACGTTGTACGCGGAGGCGCTGGGGCGGCCCGTGCCGACCTCGGAGACGCCGACCGACACACGAGCCGTCGCGTGAAGAGTCCGCGCCCGCCCATGTCGGCGCGGCCGGGACTCCAGGGGCCCGGCGTCCTGGGGCGCCGATATGTCCGGCGCGCGCCCGGCGCACCGCTGGAGGTCGTCTCCGCGACGGCCCCGCGGGTCGGCGCGCTCGAGACGAATCCGGGTGCCACCCGAAGCGGGGAGCAGCGGACCGG
The DNA here is from genome assembly GCF_013336645.1 of Myxococcus sp. CA039A. NCBI lineage: Bacteria > Pseudomonadati > Myxococcota > Myxococcia > Myxococcales > Myxococcaceae > Myxococcus > Myxococcus sp. CA039A. Next base: position 1,771 of record NZ_JABUMQ010000570.1, read on the forward strand.
TTCGCGAGGCGGATGGCTTTCCTCGGCGCGGCTCGTGCCGCTGTTCGTGGGTCTGCTCATCGCCTGCCAGCTCGCGCTGCTGGTGGAGGCCATCTCCCCGGTGCGCGTGGTGGTGCGGACCCTGTCGTTCGGTCTCAGTCTCGCGTTGCTGGTGCTGGTGCCGGGGCGGAGCCTGAAGCACCCCGCGCTGCCCTTCGTGCTGGGGGCGCTGGGCATCACCGCGCTCAACTTCTTCAACCCGGGAACCGTGAGTGCGCTGGGCGCGATGGCGCAGTTGGCCATCCAGCTCTCCATCGTCGCGCCGCTGCTCTGGGTGACGCGGCTGTCCATCGACCCGAAGACGTTCCGGCTCACGCTGGCGCTGCTCTTCTTCTTCAACACCGCGAGCGCCACCGTGGGGGTGCTCCAGGTCTATTTCCCGGGCCGCTTCCAGCCCAACGTCTCCACCATGATTCAGAACCAGGGCGAGGCCTACGTGCGCAGCCTGGAGTTCGAGACGGTCAGCGGCGAGCGCGTCTTTCGCCCCATGGGGCTGACGGACATGCCGGGTGGCGCGGCGACGGGTGCATTCTACTCGGTGCTGCTGGGCGGAGGCTTCCTGCTGTCGTCCCGGCGCGGGTGGGTGCGGGGGATGAGCGTGGGCAGCATCCTGGTGGGGCTGCTGTGCCTCTACCTCTGTCAGGTCCGCGCGCTCGCGCTGATGCTGGTCGTCTGCGTGGCGGCGATGGCGCTCGTCCTCGCGTTGAGCGGACGGCTCGCGCGACTGGCGACGCTGGTGGTGGTGGTGGGCGGGGCGGCGGTGTTCACCTTTGGCTGGGCCGTCGCGGTGGGCGGCGACGCGGTGTTCGCGCGCTGGAACAGCCTGTTCGAGGAGCGCCCCGAGCAGGTCTACCACCGCAACCGGGGCCTCTTCCTGGAAGTGACGCTCAACGACCTGCTGCCGGTGTACCCGCTGGGCGCGGGGCTCGGTCGCTACGGCATGGCCAACGCCTACTTCGGTGACAACTCGGACCCGGCGCGTCCCTCGCTGTGGGCCGAAATCCAGTGGACCGCGTGGGTGTACGACGGCGGGTTCCTGGTGATGGTGCTCTATCCGCTGGGTCTGCTCGCGGCCATGGCGTGGGTGTTCCGCATCGCCCGCCAGCGGGAGACGACGGGGGGCGAGTTCTGGCTGTGGGGCAGCGTCATCTTCGCCTACAACCTCGGCGCGCTGGCACTGACCTTCAGCTACTCGTTCTTCATGAGCCAGATGGGCATGGAGTTCTGGCTGCTCAACGCGGCGCTCTTCGGCGCCTGGACGCATGCGACGACCCTACACGCTCATCGCCGGTGACTTCGTGGCCACCGGTGGCATGGACCGGGCCAACCTCGCGCTGGCGCTGTGGCTGGCGAAGCAGGGCGGACCGGTGCGACTCGTGGCGCACCGAATCGCGGACGCGCTGCGAGACTTCCCCAACGTGCGCTTCGTCCACGTGCCCAAGCCGGCCAATGCGTACCTCCTGGGCGAGCCGCTGCTGGACGCGGTGGGGCGTGCCTGGGCGCTGCGCACGCGGGCCGAGGGTGGG
>NZ_JABUMQ010000571.1:0-3317 GCF_013336645.1 Myxococcus sp. CA039A
GGGGGCGACACGGGCGCGGGCGTGGGCCGGGAGTAGTTCTCCCCGGCGATGGCGCGCGACATCTTGTCCGCCATCTGGTCGCTGCCCGCGAGCAGGAAGTGCTCACGCGCGCGGCCGTACTCGCCCATCTGCGCCAGGGCGAGGCCCAGGTAGTTCTGGGCCTTCTGGTGCTCGGGCGACAGGTCCGTGGCCGTCTCGAACTCACGCACGGCGCGCTGGAGCGCGTTCGTCTTGAGATACACCAGGCCCAGGTTGACCCGCAGCGTCGGGTCCACCGGGTTGTCGCGCACCAGCATCTCGTAGAGCTCGGCCGCCCTGTCGAACAGGCCGAGCTTGAAGTAGCAGAGCCCCAGGAGGTTCTGTGCCTTCTCGTTGCGGGGTTGGAGCTGGTGGGCTCGCTCCAGGAACTCCTTCGCCTCGATGACCTTGTTGGCGGCCAGCAGCTCGCCACCGCGCTGGAGCTGCTGGAGGAACTCGTCGTCAGCGGGGCTCGTCTCCGCCCGCCCCTTCACGCGCGTCGTCATTCTGGGATGTGGGCTCGCGGGGACCGCTCTCGGCGGGCCGCTCGCGCTCCTTGTAGTGGTAGTAGAGCTGGAGCACCTTGCGGACGTACCCCTGCGTCTCCTCGTAGGGGGGCACCTTGCCACCGTAGCGCTTCACCGCGTCTGGCCCCGCGTTGTAGGCGGCAATCATCTTCACCATGTCGCCGTCGAACATGTTGGCGAGCACGCGAAGGTAGCGCACGCCGCCCTCGATGTTGTCGCGCTCGTCGAAGATGTCCTTCACGTACATGTCCGACGCCGTCGCCGGCATCAGCTGCATCAGTCCGCTGGCGCCCTTGTGGCTGAGGGCATTCTTATTGAAGTTGCTCTCCGCGTGCATGATGGCGCGAACGAGCGCGGTGGGGATGCGGTAGCGCAGCGCCGCCGCGGCGATGTGCGGGTCCAGGTCCGGCGGCGTGTTCTTGCGTCCCACCGCCGGCGAGTTCTTCGCGGGCGCCTGGGCAAACGAGCCCTTCATCTTCTTCGCCGCCTTGGAGCCGGAGGGCGGGACGTTCGTGTAGACGATGGTCCCGTCCTTCTCCACGTAACGGTAGATGGACTCGGACGCTCCCGCCCACGACGGGAAGGCCAGCACGGCGAAGAGGCTGAGCGCGGGAATGGCACGCATATCGGCCCCCGAACCTTAGACACACGCAGGAAAGTCCTCAAGAAAACGCCTTGTTTCCGGCACTTACAGTCGTTAAGGCTGTCGGCCATGCCCCATCGGTTCGATTTTCTCGTCCTGGGAGGCGGCGTTGCGGGCCTCTCATTCGCCCTCCAGGCGGCCAGGCACGGCACGGTGGCCGTGCTGACCAAGCGCGAGCGAACGGAGAGCAACACCGCTTATGCCCAGGGGGGCATCGCCAGTGTGCTCGCCCCCACTGACAGCTTCGACGCCCACATCGAGGACACCCTCGTGGCCGGCGCGGGCCTGTGCCACCGGGACGCGGTGGAGGTGACGGTGCGAGAGGGGCCCGAGCGCGTACAGGGGCTGGTGACGCTCGGCGCGGAGTTCAACCGGCAGACCTCCGGCGAGTTCGACCTGACGCGCGAGGGAGGCCACTCCGCGCGCCGCATCATCCACTCGGGCGACATCACCGGACGCGAGGTGCAGCGCGCCCTGCTGGCCGAGTGTGACGCGACCCCCAACATCACCTTCTTCGCCAACACCGCCGCCATCGACCTCATCCTGGACCGGCGTCAGCCCAGGCCGGGGACAAGCCGGTGCGTGGGGGCGTATGCGCTGCAGGAGAACGGAAGCATCGAGCGCTTCCTGGCGAAGGTGACGGTGCTGGCGACGGGCGGCGCGGGCAAGGTGTACCTGTACACGTCCAACCCGGATGTGGCGACGGGTGACGGCGTGGCCATGGCGTACCGGGCGGGCGCGCAGGTGGCGAACATGGAGTTCTACCAGTTCCACCCCACCTGCCTCTATCACCCGGAGGCCAAGAGCTTCCTCATCAGCGAGGCACTGCGCGGCGAGGGCGGCAAGCTCAAGCTCAAGGGCGGGCAGACCTTCATGGAGCGCTATCACCCGCTGGGCGCGCTCGCCCCGCGCGACGTGGTGGCGCGCGCCATCGACGCGGAGATGAAGCGCACCGGCGACGAGTGCGTGTACCTGGACATGACGCACATGGGCCGGGCCTTCCTCACCGAACGCTTCCCCAACATCTACGCCACCTGCAAGGCGTTCAACATCGACATGGCGGTGCAGCCCATCCCCGTCGTCCCCGCGGCCCACTACCAGTGCGGCGGCGTGGTGACGGACCTGCACGGGCGCACCTCGGTGCCCGGCCTGTACGCCATCGGCGAGGTGTCCTGCACGGGCCTGCACGGCGCCAACCGGCTCGCCTCCAACTCACTGCTGGAGGGCCTGGTGTTCGGCCAGCGCGCCGTCAAGGTCGCCCAGGAGGAGCTGGCCTCCCTGTCCACGCCGGGCGAGGACCCACCAGCGTGGGACGCGGGCAGCGCGGTGGAGTCCGACGAGAGCGTCGTCGTCAGCCACAACTGGGACGAGATTCGCCGGCTCATGTGGAACTACGTGGGCATCGTCCGCACGGACAAGCGGCTGATGCGCGCGCGGCGCCGGCTGGAGCTGCTGCGCGAGGAGATTCGCGACTACTACTGGCGCTTCAAGGTGACTCGCGACGTCATCGAGCTGCGCAACATCGCCGACGTCGCGCTGCTCATCGTCGACTGCGCCAGCCGCCGCAAGGAGAGCCGCGGCCTGCACTTCACGCTCGACTACCCGCACCCCGACGACCACCACTGGCTGCGTGACACCACCCTTTCCCGGGAGCTGTGAGCGACATGTCCTCCGGACCGCGACACATCCTCGACGCACCGGGCTCCAGCCCTGAGCAGCGGGGAGGAGGCCATCCGTTCGGCACCCCGCCGCCGCCCCAGGCGCCTCAGCCCAGGCCGTGGGTCTGCTACGCCATCATCGGCATCTGCGTCGTGGTGTTCGGCCTGGAGGAGGCCGGTCAGCTCCCGTCGTTCAACTCCCGGGAGCTTCCGCTGGGCGCCCTGTATGGCCCCGCGGTGCAGGCCGGGCAGTACTGGCGACTGCTCGGAGCGGCACTCGAGCACGGCGGCATCCTCCACCTCGTGTTCAACATGTCCGTGGTGGTGACGCTGGGCTTCACGCTGGAGCGCGGCATCGGCAGCCTGCGCTTCCTCGGGCTGTCCCTCGTCACCGCGCTGGGTGCGTCCACCTTCTCGCTGCTCTTCAACTTCGACACACCCATGGTGGGTGCGTCGGGGATGATTCTGGGG